>NZ_JBHWJK010000028.1:0-86172 GCF_042731455.1 Streptomyces sp. NPDC059852
TACATTCCGAACCCGGAAGCTAAGCCTTACAGCGCCGATGGTACTGCAGGGGGGACCCTGTGGGAGAGTAGGACACCGCCGAACTCCTTTTAGAGGGCTGGATCCAAAACTTAGGTTTTGGGTCCAGCCCTTTTTTGTTTCCCGTCATCTGACGTTCACGTGTCGCGCGCAGCATCCGTGACATGGGTACTGCTGCAATGCTCCGGGCCGCCGGCATCGGTGTCGGCGACGAGGTCGTCGTATCGGCCTTCGGGAACGTCGAGGTGGCCGAGGCCGTGGTCCTCGCGGGTGCGCTGCCGGTGTTCGCCGACATAGACCCGCTGACGTACTGCCTGGACGCCGCTGCCGTAGACGCGGTCGTCGGTCCGCGGACGGCCGCCGTCGTCGCCGTGCACCGCTTCGGGCGGGTGGCGGATGTGCCGGGGTTGCGTGCCGTCGGAGGCCGGCATGGGCTGTTGGTGCTGGAGCAGGGGGAGTCCGAGGCGCCGTACGACGAGGTGGCGCAGCGACGGCAGCGGGCGGCCTATCTGGACGCCAGGTTGAAGGGTGTGCTGGTGCCCGACGGGGGTGACAGGCACACGTATCAGCAGTACGTGGTGCGGGTGCCCGGGAACGGGCGGCCGGACCGAGATGCCTTCGCACGGGCCCTGCGCCTCAGAGGGGTTGAGTGCCGGGTGCCGGTGAAGACGCCGGTGCACCGGCTGCCCGACCATCGGCGGTGTGTGTCCTTGCCGGAGACCGAGCGGGCCGCCGACGAAACGCTGGCACTGCCCGTCGACACCTCCCTCACCAAGCGGGAGTTGCAGCGCGTGGTGTCGGCCTGCAATGCGCTGGGCGGACTGCTCCAGCCCGCCTTCTGACGGAATTTGGGAGCACGGGCGCGTTCAGGGTACGATCTCTTTCGTTGCCGCGAGGGAAACCCCGCAAGGCAGCCGGCCCCTATAGCTCAGTCGGTAGAGCGTCTCCATGGTAAGGAGAAGGTCAACGGTTCGATTCCGTTTGGGGGCTCCATAGCAAAAAGGCCCCGCCCCTTCGGGCGGGGCCTTTTTCATGCCCGTCTTCCGTCTTCTGTCAGTCCTGGTGGACTTCCGGGACCCGCATGGCCAGGATCGCCATGTCGTCGGAGGGGGCGTCGGAGGCGAAGCGTTCGACCGCGCGCATGATGCGGGCGGCGACCGCGCCGGCCGTGAGGCCCGTGCAGGTGGTGAGGACGTCGGCGAGGCCGTCGTCGCCCAGCATGCGGGTGCCTTCGCGGCGTTCGGTGACCCCGTCGGTGACGCACAGCAGGACGTCGCCCGGATCGAGGGTGACCGTCTGCTCGTAGAGCTCCAGGTCCTCCATGACGCCCAGGAGCGGCTGGGGTTCGGCGGCCGGTTCGACGGTGCCGTCCTGGCGCAGGCGCAGGGGGAGCGGGTGGCCGGCGCAGACCACCTTCAGCTCGGCGCTGCCGTCCTCCTGCGGGCGCATCTCGCCGTAGAGGAGGGTCAGGAAGCGGCTGCGGGCTCCCTCGTCGAGGATGGCGGAGTTCAGGCGCTCCAGGACCGCGGGGCCGCTGAGGCCCTCACGGGCGAGCAGGCGCAGGGCGTGCCGGGCGAGGCCGGTGACGGCGGCGGCGTTGGGGCCGGTGCCGCAGACGTCGCCGATGGCGAAGCCGTAGGCGCCGTCGCTGATGGGGAAGAGGTCGTAGAAGTCGCCGCCGACCTCGTTGCCCTCGCCGGCGGCGCGGTAGATGACCTCGACCTCGACGCCGTCGATCTCGGGCAGCTCGGGCGGCAGGAGGCTGCGCTGGAGGGACTGGCTGATGGCCGTGCGCTCGGAGTAGAGGCGGGCGTTGTCCAGGGCGAGCGCGGCCCGTCGGCTCAGGTCCTCGGCGAGTTCGAGGATCTCCTGGCGGAAGTGCTCGTCGGTGGGCTTGCCCAGCGTCAGCATGCCGATGACGCGGTTGCGGGCGACCAGGGGCAGGACCACCGTCTCGCCGCCGACAGCGGAGGCGGTGGCGAGCGTGGGGCCGATGCCCGCGCTGACGCGGCCGACCGGCTCGCCGAGGCCGAGGCTGCGCATGGACGTGCGCAGGGCGGCCTGGTGCGCCGACTCGGCGGGGGCCGACCAGATACGGGCGCCCGGGGTGGGTACCGGGTCCGGCGGGGGGATCTTCGACAGCAACGACTTGATGCCGTCGATGAGTTCCTCGTCCTCGTGCAGGACGTACGACAGGTAGGGCTCGGAGGCCTGGTCGGCGATCGTGTAGACCGCGCACCAGGTAGCGAGGGTCGGGACGGTCATCTGGGCCATGAGCGCCAGCGTCTGGTCGCGGTCCAGGGTGCCGGCCAGCAGGTCGGACGCCTCCACGAGGAAGCTGAGCGAGCCCCTGCGCAGCCGTTCGAGTTCGCCTAGGCGGGCGGACTCGACGGCCAGGGCGATGCGGTCGGCGGCGAACTGGAGGCGCAGGGCCTCCTCGTTGGAGTACCGGCCGGGTCCCTCCGCGGCGACGCCGAGGGAGCCCGTGAGGCGGCCCTCGACCTTGAGGGGGACGGTGACGACGGAGCGCATGCCGGTGCCGCGCAGCAGGGGGACGGCGCCGGGCACCATCGTGAGGTCTTCGTGGACCGCGGGCATCCGGGCCGAACCGTAGCGGCCGGGGCCGGCCTCGACCGGGACGCGGGCGAAGCGCTGGCGGGCGGAGGGCAGGCCGGTGGAGGCGCGGACCTCCAGTTCGGTCTCGTCGTCGGTGGCGAGCAGCAGGAAGGCGGAGTCGCCGTCGAGCATGTCGCGGGCGCGTTCCACGGTGCGCTGGAGCAGGCCGTCGAGGTCGTCCGGGGCGGGGGAGCCGATGAACACCTCGAACGGGTCGGTGCTCGTCGACTCGGAGGCGGAGTCGCCGGACGGCATGCGCAGGGGGGTCTGCAGGACGGCCCGCTCGTGGTTGCGGACCAGGAGGCAGACCGTGGAGGGCTCGCCGTCGGTGTCGCGGACGCGCAGGTGGGAGGCGTACACCGGGGTGACGCGGCCGTCGGCGCCCCTTATGCCGTAGCTGCCCTCCCAGCGGGAGAGCTGAAGGGCCTCGGCGATGCCGGTGCTGGTGCCGGGGGTGTGCGGCCAGGCCGCGAAGTCGGTGAGGGGCTTGCCGACGACCTGCTCGGCCGCGTAGCCGAAGAGGTCCTCGGCGTCCTCGTTCCACGAGGAGATGGCGCCGGTCCGGTCGATCTGGATCACGGCGACGCGGACGCGGCCGTCGGCGAGCGGGAGGAGGTCGAGGGGGAGCGCCGGTCCGGCGGCGCGGGTGCCGACGGGGCGCTCGGGAAGGTCGAGCTGGAACCAGACCTGCTTGTGGGTGGGGGAGTAGTCGACGCCCCAGCGGCCGGCGAGCGCGGCGCACAGCTGGAGGCCGCGGCCTCCCTCGCGGTCGGGGCTGCCCATGTTGACGGGGGAGCCCTGCAGCGGGATCTCGCGCTCGGGGTAGCGGTCGGCGACTTCGATCCGTACGCCGTCCTCGCTGCGCAGGCACAGGACGTCCGCGGAGGTGCCGGCGTGGACGACGGCGTTGGTCACCAGTTCGCTGGTGAGGACCACGGCGTCGTCGACGATGTCGGCGAAGCCCCAGCCCTGCAGGGTGTCGCGGACGAAGGAGCGGGCGCTCGCGACGGATCGCCCGACGGGCTCGAAGCTGGCTGCCGCGCGCGCGGTGATCACTGAACTCCTCGTCCGGTCGTCGACGTGCAGGGCTTCGCGGCCGGCCGGGCCGTGCCGCTGGTGCGGCATCTGTCCGCCCGTCGGCCCGTCCGGGGTCGGTGCCCCCGGAATCAGTCCGGTGGTCATGTCCGGCCGCCCCTCCGTTGCCCGCTCGTGCTCCTCCTGCCACCGCCCAGGCCGGACGGACCGGCGCGGCTGGACAGCCGCATGCAAGGTTACTTACCTTCGCGGTCCCTGCGGATGCCGGTCTGCAGTGTTTCCGTCCGGAGGGTGTGCGGACGATGTGCGAAGCTGCCGAACTGTTATGGCCGGGTTCGGCCGGGGTGAAACACTGGGCAGGCTTCTGGTGAAGGTCCGGGCAGGCCGAGTGTGAGGCGCGCCCGGTGGGCAGCAGCCCGAGGTGCGGCCCGGTTCGTCCGGGCGGGCCACCCGGTGGACAACGGGTACGCGGAAGCAGCAGCACCGAGCACGACAGTGATGGTCGACCCCTGCGGGAGGGACACAGTGGAGTCTGGCGCAGCGACGCGGGGCACTGAGACGCGCGCGAAAGGCGGACAGTCCCTGAGGAGGGAACGCAAGAGTCGCGGCGGTACCACCGCCGTGGACACGGCGGCCCTGAACCGGTTGCTGGCGGCCCTGGTGTCGATGCGCGACGGGAACTTCCGCAAGCGGCTCACGGTGTCCGGCGACGGCGTGATGTCGGAGATCGCGGCCGTCTTCAACGAGGTGGCCGACCGCAATCTCCACCTCACGGGTGAGCTGGCGCGGGTGCGCCGGATGGTCGGCCGGGAGGGCAAGCTGACCGAGCGGCTGGAGACCGGGGCCTGCGAGGGCTCCTGGGCGGCCGCGATCGACAACTCGAACGCGCTGGTGGACGACCTGGTCCGGCCGGTGTCCGAGGTCGGGCGGGTGCTGTCGGCGGTGGCCGAGGGTGATCTGTCGCCGCGTATGGAGCTGCGGACGCAGGCCACGGACGGCACGGGGCATCCGCTGCGGGGCGAGTTCCTGAAGGTCGGCCGTACCGTCAACAATCTGGTCGACCAGCTGTCGACGTTCACCGACGAGGTCACGCGCGTGGCCAGCGAGGTGGGCACGGAGGGCAAGCTCGGCGGGCAGGCCCGGGTGCGGGGCATGTCGGGTTCGTGGAAGGACCTGACGGACTCCGTCAACACGATGGCGTACCGGCTGACCGCTCAGGTGCGGGACATCGCGCTGGTGACGACGGCGGTCGCCAAGGGTGATCTGTCGCGCAAGGTCACGGTGCACGTGGCCGGCGAGATGCTGGAGCTGAAGAACACCGTCAACACGATGGTGGACCAGCTGTCGTCGTTCTCGTCCGAGGTGACGCGCGTCGCCCGCGAGGTGGGCACCGAGGGCGAGCTGGGCGGCCAGGCGCAGGTGCCCGGTGTGGCGGGTGTGTGGAAGGACCTCACCGATTCGGTGAACCTGATGGCCGGCAATCTGACGGCCCAGGTGCGCGGTATCTCACAGGTGACGACGGCGGTCGCCAACGGTGACCTGTCGCAGAAGGTGACGGTGTCGGCGCGGGGCGAGGTCGCCCAGCTCGCGGACACGATCAACCAGATGACCGAGACGCTGCGGATCTTCGCGGACGAGGTCACACGCGTGGCCAACGAGGTCGGCGCGGAGGGGCAGCTCGGCGGTCAGGCGAATGTGCCGGGCGCGGCCGGCACCTGGAAGGACCTGACGGACTCCGTCAACACCGTGTTCCGGAATCTGACCATTCAGGTGAGGGACATCGCGGCGGTCACGACCGCCGTGGCCAGTGGTGACCTCTCGCAGAAGGTCACGGTCGACGTGGCCGGCGAGATGCTGGAGCTGAAGAACACCGTCAACGGCATGGTCGACCAGCTGTCGTCGTTCGGCAGCGAGGTGACCCGGGTCGCCCGTGAGGTCGGTGTCGAGGGTGAGCTGGGCGGCCAGGCGCAGGTGCCGGGGGCCGCGGGGACGTGGAAGGACCTGACGGACTCCGTCAACACGGCGTTCCGGAACCTCACCGGACAGGTGAGGAACATCGCGCAGGTGACGACGGCGGTCGCCAACGGCGACCTGTCGCAGAAGGTCACCGTGGACGTGTCCGGCGAGATGCTCCAGCTGAAGAACACCGTGAACACGATGGTGGACCAGCTGTCGTCGTTCGCGGACCAGGTGACGCGGATGGCCCGGGACGTGGGCACGGAGGGCCGCCTGGGCGGTCAGGCCGTCGTACCGGGGGTGTCGGGCACCTGGAAGGAGCTCACCGACTCGGTCAACTTCATGGCCGGCAACCTGACGTCCCAGGTGCGGCAGATCGCCCAGGTGACGACGGCGGTGGCGCGCGGTGACCTCTCGCAGAAGATCGACGTGGACGCGCGCGGGGAGATCCTCGAGCTGAAGAACACCATCAACACGATGGTCGACCAGCTCTCCGGCTTCGCCGACCAGGTGACCCGGGTGGCCCGTGAGGTGGGCACCGAGGGCCGCCTCGGCGGTCAGGCGCAGGTGCCCGGTGTCGCCGGTGTGTGGCGGGATCTCACGGACTCCGTGAACGGCATGGCCGGCAACCTCACCGCCCAGGTGCGCAACATCGCGCAGGTCGCGACGGCGGTGGCGCGCGGTGACCTCTCGCAGAAGATCACCGTGGACGCGCGCGGGGAGATCCTCGAGCTGAAGAACACGCTGAACACGATGGTGGACCAGCTGTCGTCGTTCGCGGAGGAGGTCACCAGGGTCGCCCGCGAGGTGGGCACCGAGGGCGAGCTGGGCGGTCAGGCCGAGGTGCAGGGGGTCTCCGGCACCTGGAAGGACCTCACCCAGTCCGTGAACTTCATGGCGAACAACCTGACCATCCAGGTGCGCCAGATCGCCGAGGTCACCACCGCGGTCGCCAAGGGCGACCTGTCCAAGAAGATCACCGTCGACGCCAAGGGCGAGATCCTCGAACTGGTGACGACGGTCAACACGATGGTCGACCAGCTGTCGTCGTTCGCCGAGCAGGTGACCCGGGTGGCCCGTGAGGTGGGCACCGAGGGCATCCTGGGCGGCCAGGCGCACGTCCCGGGGGTCACGGGCATCTGGAAGGACCTCAGCGGCAATGTGAACCTGATGGCGAAGAACCTCACCATGCAGGTGCGGAACATCTCGCAGGTCGCCGCCGCCGTCGCCAACGGCGATCTGACGCGGACGGTGACGATCGAGGCGCGCGGCGAGGTCGCGCAGCTCGCCGACACGTTCAACACGATGGTGAAGACGCTGAGTTCGTTCGCCGACCAGGTCACCAAGGTGGCCCGTGAGGTGGGCACGGACGGCATCCTCGGCGGGCAGGCGCACGTCCCGGGTGTGGCGGGCACCTGGAAGGACCTCACCGAGTCCGTGAACCAGATGGCGTCCAACCTGACCGGTCAGGTCCGCAACATCGCCATGGTCACGACGGCCATCGCCAAGGGCGACCTGACGAAGAAGATCGACATCGACGCCCGGGGCGAGATCCTGGAGCTGAAGACCACGATCAACACGATGGTCGACCAGCTGTCGTCGTTCGCCGAGGAGGTCACCCGCGTCGCCCGCGAGGTGGGCACGGAGGGGCAGCTCGGCGGCCAGGCACGCGTGCGTGACGTGGACGGCACCTGGCGCGACCTGACCGAGTCCGTGAACGAGATGGCCGGGAACCTGACCCGGCAGGTGCGCGCCATCGCGCGCGTGGCGACCGCGGTGACCCGCGGCGACCTGAACCTGAAGATCGACGTCGACGCGTCCGGCGAGATCCAGGAGCTGCAGGACTACATCAACAAGATGATCGCCAACCTGCGCGACACCACGATCGCCAACAAGGAGCAGGACTGGCTCAAGGGCAACCTGGCCCGGATCTCGGCGCTGATGCAGGGCCGCCGGGACCTGGAGGACGTGGCCTCGCTGATCATGAGCGAGCTGACGCCGGTGGTGTCCGCGCAGCACGGCGCGTTCTTCCTGGCGATGCCGCTGGTGGACGGCAAGGACATCAGCGCCGAGGGCGAGGACCAGTACGAGCTGCGGATGCTGGGGTCGTACGCCTACTCGATGGGGTCGATGCCGACCTCGTTCCGGCCGGGTGAGGGGCTGATCGGGACGGCGGCCCTGGAGAAGCGCGCGATCCTGGTGGAGAACGCGCCCAGCGGCTACCTGAAGATCTCCTCCGGGCTCGGTGAGGCGCCGCCCGCGCAGGTGATCGTGCTGCCGGTGCTGTTCGAGGGCAAGGTGCTCGGTGTGATCGAGCTGGCCTCGTTCACACCGTTCACGCAGATCCAGAAGGACTTCCTCAACCAGATCGCCGAGATGATCGCGACCAGCGTCAACACCATCTCGGTGAACACCAAGACCGAGGTGCTGCTGCGCCAGTCGCAGGAGCTGACCGAGCAACTGCGGGAGCGCTCGGCCGAGTTGGAGAACCGGCAGAAGGCCCTCCAGGCGTCCAACGCCGAACTGGAGGAGAAGGCCGAGCTGCTGGCCCAGCAGAATCGCGACATCGAGGTGAAGAACACCGAGATCGAGGAGGCGCGGCAGGTCCTGGAGGAGCGCGCCGAGCAGCTCGCGGTGTCGATGCGCTACAAGAGCGAGTTCCTCGCCAACATGTCGCACGAGCTGCGCACGCCGCTCAACTCGCTGCTGATCCTGGCGAAGCTGCTCGCCGACAACGCCGAGGGGAACCTGTCCCCGAAGCAGGTCGAGTTCGCCGAGACGATCCATGGAGCCGGTTCCGACCTGCTCCAGTTGATCAACGACATCCTCGACCTGTCGAAGGTCGAGGCGGGCAAGATGGACGTCTCGCCGACGCGGATCGCGCTGGTGCAGCTGGTGGACTACGTGGAGGCCACGTTCCGGCCGCTGACCGCGGAGAAGGGCCTGGACCTGTCCGTACGGGTCTCGCCCGAGCTGCCGGCCACGCTGCACACCGACGAGCAGCGGCTGCTGCAGGTGCTGCGGAACCTGCTGTCCAACGCGGTGAAGTTCACCGACTCCGGGTCGGTGGAGCTGGTCATCCGGCCCGCGGGCTCGGACGTGCCGCAGTCGATCCGGGAGCAGCTGCTGGAGGCCGGGTCGCTGGCCGAGGCCGACGCCCCGCTGATCGCGTTCTCGGTGACGGACACCGGCATCGGGATCGCCGCGAGCAAGATGCGGGTGATCTTCGAGGCGTTCAAGCAGGCCGACGGCACCACGAGCCGCAAGTACGGCGGTACGGGTCTGGGGCTGTCGATCTCGCGGGAGATCGCCCAGCTGCTCGGCGGGGAGATCCACGCGCAGAGCGAGCCGGGGCGTGGTTCGACGTTCACGCTGTATTTGCCTCTGCACCCCAGCGAACTGCCTCCGCAGGGGTATCAGCAGCAGCTGCCGCCCCTGGACCCGGGTGACCTGGTGGCGTCGGCGGCCGATCTGTCGGAGCTGTCCGACGCCGAGATCGAGACGCCGGCCGAGGTGCGGTCGTACCGGGAGACGCAGAACGGGGCCGCCGCGCTCTTCCGGCGCCGGCGCCGGGCCGCGGAGCTGGAGCCGCGGCCCGCGCAGCCGGAGCTGCGGCCGGCCGTCACCGACACCGGCGCGACGGGCCGGACGCAGCGGGGCATCCGCTTCGGCGGCGAGAAGGTGCTGATCGTCGACGACGACATCCGCAACGTCTTCGCGCTGACCAGCGTGCTGGAGCAGCACGGGCTGTCCGTGCTGTACGCGGAGAACGGCCGGGAGGGCATCGAGGTCCTGGAGCAGCACGACGACGTCGCGGTCGTGCTGATGGACATCATGATGCCCGAGATGGACGGGTACGCGACGACCACGGCGATCCGGAGGATGCCGCAGTTCGCCGGGCTGCCGATCATCGCGCTCACCGCGAAGGCGATGAAGGGCGACCGGGAGAAGGCGATCGAGTCGGGTGCGTCCGACTACGTGACCAAGCCGGTGGACCCCGATCATCTGCTCACGGTGATGAACCAGTGGATGAGGGAGCAGTGACAGGAACGGACCGGAGTGCAGTGGATTTGTTGACTCAGGGTGCTCGAAGCTGTGTAGAAGTGCGGGATTCGGGGAACCTTCTGGTCTCCCGCTACGTTTCTGCTACGTGCACAGTGACATCGCGGTGACAGGGTGTGGCGACAGGCGGGGTGCGGCTACCA
Source organism: Streptomyces sp. NPDC059852 (assembly GCF_042731455.1). Lineage (NCBI taxonomy): Bacteria > Bacillati > Actinomycetota > Actinomycetes > Kitasatosporales > Streptomycetaceae > Streptomyces > Streptomyces sp. NPDC059852. The sequence continues at coordinate 9,831 of NZ_JBHWJK010000028.1, forward strand.
TGACCGGCACGAGGGCGGACGGCGTAAGGGAGCTGTCCCCTGGGGCGGAGCCCGGTGCACTGCCGGGGCGAGGAGGGCGGGCCATGGTGCAGAAGGCCAAGATCCTCCTGGTCGATGACCGGCCGGAGAATCTGCTGGCGCTGGAGGCGATCCTCTCTGCGCTCGATCAGACCCTGGTGCGGGCATCGTCCGGGGAGGAAGCGCTCAAAGCACTGCTGACGGACGACTTCGCGGTCATTCTGCTGGACGTCCAGATGCCGGGAATGGACGGTTTCGAAACCGCGGCGCACATCAAGCGACGGGAACGGACCCGGGACATCCCGATCATCTTCCTCACCGCGATCAACCACGGTCCGCACCACACCTTCCGCGGATACGCGGCGGGCGCGGTGGACTACATCTCGAAGCCGTTCGACCCGTGGGTGCTGCGGGCGAAGGTCTCGGTCTTCGTCGAGCTGTACATGAAGAACTGCCAGCTGCGCGAGCAGGCGGCACTGCTCCGGCTCCAGTTGGAGGGCAACGGCGGGAAGGCGGCCGGCGCCGAGTCCAAGGAGCCCGCGGGGCTGCTCGCCGAGCTGTCGGCGCGCCTGGCGGCCGTCGAGGAGCAGGCCGAGGCGCTCTCGAAGCAGCTCGACGACGACTCGGCCGACGCGGCCGCGGTGGCCACGGCGGCCCATCTCGAACGCAAACTCACGGGTCTGCGGCGGGCGCTGGACGCGCTGGAGCCGGGCGCCGGCAACGCGTCGTCGGTGTCGTCGCAGAACTGACCGCGGGGCGCCCCCGGTTGGTGACCGGCGGCGCTATGTCCGGATGTGTGAGTCGGCGTCAGTTCGCCGCCTCCGCACGGGCGACACGAACGGGTGAAGCAGTGGGCACACGTGTCCACTGTCTCCTCCACCGGTAACCTCACCTCCATGGCCTCACGTTCCTCCGCAGCCAAGAAGCCGCCCGCGAAGAAGGCGGCCGCTCCGGCGAAGGCTCCGGCGAAGAAGGCCGCCGCCAGGAAAGCCCCCGCGAAGAAGGCGCCGGCGAAGAAGGCCGCGGTCCGCAAAGCTGCGCCCCCGCCCAAGCCGGCGCCCAGCCCCACCGGGGGCGTGTACCGGTTCGTGCGCGCGATCTGGCTCGGGCTCGCCCACGCCGTCGGCGCGGTGTTCCGCGGGATAGGGCAGGGCGCGAAGAACCTCGACCCCGCCCACCGCAAGGACGGCGTCGCCCTCCTGCTGCTCGGCCTGTCCCTGATCGTCGCCGCCGGGACCTGGTCCAATCTGCGCGGCCCCGTCGGGGACCTCGTCGAGATCATCGTGACCGGTGCCTTCGGCCGGCTCGACCTGCTGGTGCCGATCCTGCTCGCGGTCGTCGCCGTGCGGTTCATCCGGCACCCCGAGAAGCCCGAGGCCAACGGCCGTATCGTCATCGGCCTGTCCGCGCTCGTCATCGGCGTGCTCGGCCAGGTCCACATCGCGGTCGGCTCGCCCGCCCGCAGCGCCGGCATGCAGGCCATAAGGGACGCCGGCGGGCTCATCGGCTGGGGCGCGGCCACCCCGATGACGTACACCATGGGCGAGGTCCTGGCCGTACCGCTGCTGGTGCTGCTGACGGTCTTCGGCCTGCTGGTCGTCACGGCCACCCCGGTCAACGCCATCCCGCAGCGGCTGCGGCTGCTCGGCGTGAAGCTGGGCCTGCTGCCGGACCCGGAGGACGACGAGTACTTCACCGACGACGACGAGCGCTACGACGAGCAGTGGCGCGAGGCGCTGCCCGCCGCGCGCGGGCGCAAGCGGGGCGGCCGAGCCCCTGAGGCGTACGACCCCCAAGACGCCGAGCAGGAGGCCCTCTCGCGGCGTCGCGGGCGTCCCAGGCGCTCCGCGGTGCCCCAGCCCGAGATGGACCGCCCCCTGGACGCCGTGGACGTCGCCGCCGCGGCGGCGGCCGCGCTCGACGGCGCCGTGATGCACGGCATGCCGCCCTCACCGATCGTCGCCGACCTCACCCAGGGCGTCGGCGTGGGCGACCGCGAGGACACCACGCCCGTGCCGACGCCGGTCCCGGCGGCGCGTCCCCAGCAGGACCGGCTGCCCGGGTCCAAGGCCGCCGACCTCACCAAGACCGAGGTCCCCGACCTCACCAAGGCCGCGCCCGTACCCGACGAGATCCGCGATCTGCCCCCGCGCGCGGAGCAGCTGCAGCTGTCCGGGGACATCACCTACGCGCTGCCGTCGCTCGACCTGCTCGAGCGCGGCGGACCCGGCAAGTCGCGCAGTGCCGCCAACGACGCCGTCGTCGCGTCGCTCACCACCGTCTTCACCGAGTTCAAGGTCGACGCCCGCGTCACCGGCTTCACGCGCGGGCCGACGGTCACGCGCTACGAGGTCGAGCTGGGCCCGGCCGTCAAGGTCGAGCGCATCACCGCGCTCACCAAGAACATCGCGTACGCCGTCGCCAGCCCCGACGTGCGGATCATCAGCCCCATCCCCGGCAAGTCCGCGGTGGGCATCGAGATCCCCAACACCGACCGCGAGATGGTCAACCTCGGAGACGTGCTGCGGCTCGCCGCGGCAGCCGAGGACGACCATCCGATGCTGGTCGCGCTCGGCAAGGACGTCGAGGGCGGCTACGTCATGGCGAACATCGCCAAGATGCCGCACGTCCTGGTCGCCGGTGCGACCGGTTCCGGAAAGTCGTCCTGCATCAACTGCCTGATCACCTCGATCATGATGAGGGCGACCCCGGAGGACGTCCGCATGGTCCTGGTCGACCCCAAGCGCGTCGAGCTGACCGCCTACGAGGGTATCCCGCACCTGATCACGCCCATCATCACCAACCCGAAGCGGGCCGCCGAGGCGCTGCAGTGGGTCGTCCGCGAGATGGACCTGCGGTACGACGACCTGGCGGCGTACGGCTACCGGCACATCGACGACTTCAACCAGGCCGTCCGCAGCGGCAAGGTGAAGGCCCCGGAGGGCAGCGAGCGCGAGCTCCAGCCCTACCCGTACCTGCTGGTCATCGTGGACGAGCTCGCCGACCTGATGATGGTCGCGCCGCGGGACGTGGAGGACGCGATCGTGCGCATCACGCAGCTCGCGCGCGCGGCCGGCATCCACCTGGTGCTCGCCACCCAGCGGCCGTCGGTCGACGTCGTCACCGGCCTAATCAAGGCGAACGTGCCCTCGCGGCTCGCCTTCGCCACCTCCTCGCTCGCCGACTCCCGGGTCATCCTCGACCAGCCGGGCGCCGAGAAGCTGATCGGCAAGGGCGACGGCCTGTTCCTGCCCATGGGCGCGAACAAGCCGACCCGGATGCAGGGCGCGTTCGTGACCGAGGAGGAGGTCGCGGCGGTCGTCCAGCACTGCAAGGACCAGATGGCACCCGTCTTCCGGGACGACGTGGTCGTCGGGACCAAGCAGAAGAAGGAGATCGACGAGGAGATCGGCGACGACCTCGACCTGCTGTGCCAGGCGGCGGAGCTGGTCGTGTCCACGCAGTTCGGCTCGACGTCCATGCTCCAGCGCAAGCTGCGGGTCGGGTTCGCCAAGGCGGGGCGCCTGATGGACCTCATGGAGTCGCGCGGCATCGTGGGGCCGAGCGAGGGGTCGAAGGCACGGGACGTCCTCGTGAAGGCCGACGAGCTGGACGGCGTACTCGCGGTGATCCGTGGGGAGGCTTGAATGTGTCCCTCAGGGAAAAGCGGACCCTTGGTGGCGAGCGGGCCGGGTAGGCGATGAGTCGATGCCTGATCGTGACTCACGCGTAGGGGATCATTGAGCAACCGTTTCCCTTCGACGTACGTCAAGTTGAGCGAAACGACAAACTCTTGGCCGCCATCGGCGTGTCCGGCCCTTCCGATGGCGTACAAAGTCGCACCGCCCGCTTGCCCCACCCTTTTGTCGCCCCCCTAGACTGAACCTCCAGCACAGGTGGCTCAACGCTCGAAAGGCGCCCCCGTGTCCATCGGCAACTCCCCTGAAGACGAGCGTCCGTTCGACGACGAGTCCGACGACTCCCGGCCCTCGATCGGGCATGCCCTGCGGCAGGCCCGTCTCGACGCCGGGCTGACCGTCGACGACGTCAGCACCGCCACCCGGGTCCGCATCGCCATCGTGCAGGCCATCGAGGCGGACAACTTCGCCCCCTGCGGTGGCGACGTGTACGCCCGTGGCCACATCCGGACCCTGGCCAAGGCCGTCCACCTCGATCCGGCCCCGCTGCTCGCGCAGTACGACGCGTCCCACGGCGGACGGCCGGCGCCCACCCCGGCGGCCCCCCTGTTCGAGGCGGAGCGCATCCGTCCCGAGCGACGCGGGCCGAACTGGACCGCGGCCATGGTCGCCGCGATCGTCGCCGTGATCGGGTTCGTCGGCTTCACCGCCTTCAAGGGCGGCGACGACGAGGGCGGGAAGTCCGCCGTCGCCGAGGGCGGCTCGACGCCGTCGGCCGACAAGAGCACGCCGACCCCCAAGACCGACAAGCCGAAGGACCCCGAGCCCGAGCCCTCCGACAGCGCCATCGCCGCCGTCCCGCAGGACAAGGTGACCGTGCGGGTCAGCGCCGCCGACGGACGCAGCTGGGTGGCCGCCAAGGACCACAACGGACGGCTGCTCTTCGACGGCCTCCTCAAGCAGGGCGACAGCAAGACCTTCCAGGACAGCGAGAAGATCAACCTGGTCCTCGGCGACGCCGGCGCGATCGACCTGTACGTCAACGGCAAGAAGATCGAGGACGACTGGCAGCCGGGCGCCGTGGAGCGCCTGACCTACACCAAGGGCGACCCGCAGGCCGGATAGGTCCGGACCACAAGGGGCGCCGTGGACGGGGTCGGCCGGGATCGGCCAACCCCGTCGACGTGGGCCGTCAGTGAGACAAAGTAGTCTTGAGCCCATGCCTGAACGCCGTACCGTCGCACTCGTCACTCTTGGCTGCGCCCGCAACGAGGTGGACTCGGAGGAGCTCGCAGGCCGTTTGGAGGCGGACGGCTGGGACCTCGTGGAGGACGCCGCCGACGCGGACGTCGCCGTCGTCAACACCTGCGGCTTCGTCGACGCCGCCAAGAAGGACTCCGTCGACGCCCTCCTGGAGGCCAACGATCTCAAGGGCCACGGGAGAACCCAGGCCGTCGTGGCGGTGGGCTGCATGGCCGAGCGCTACGGCAAGGACCTCGCCGAGGCCCTTCCCGAGGCCGACGGCGTGCTCGGCTTCGACGACTACGCCGACATCTCCGACCGCCTCCAGACCATCCTGTCCGGCGGCATCCACGCCGCGCACACCCCGCGGGACCGGCGCAAGCTGCTGCCGATCAGCCCCGCCGAGCGGCAGGAGTCCGCGGCCGGGGTCGCGCTGCCCGGACACGCGCCGGCCGACCTTCCGGACGGGCTCGCTCCGGCCTCCGGGCCGCGGGCGCCCCTGCGCCGCCGCCTCGACGGTGCCCCCGTCGCCTCCGTGAAGCTCGCCTCCGGCTGCGACCGGCGCTGCTCCTTCTGCGCCATCCCGTCCTTCCGTGGCTCCTTCATCTCGCGCCGCCCGAGCGACGTGCTGAACGAGACGCGGTGGCTCGCCGAGCAGGGCGTCAAGGAGATCATGCTGGTCTCCGAGAACAACACGTCGTACGGCAAGGACCTGGGCGACATCCGGCTGCTGGAGTCCCTGCTGCCCGAGCTCGCCGAGGTCGACGGCCTCGAGCGGGTCCGCGTCAGCTACCTGCAGCCGGCCGAGATGCGGCCCGGTCTGATCGACGTCCTGACGTCGACGCCCAAGGTCGCCCCCTACTTCGACCTCTCCTTCCAGCACTCCGCGCCCGACGTGCTGCGCGCGATGCGCCGCTTCGGAGACACCGACCGCTTCCTGGAGCTGCTCGACACCATCCGCGGCAAGGCGCCGCAGGCCGGCGTCCGCTCCAACTTCATCGTCGGCTTCCCCGGCGAGACCGAGGCCGACCTCGCCGAGCTGGAGCGCTTCCTGAACGGGGCCCGGCTCGACGCGATCGGCGTCTTCGGCTACTCCGACGAGGAGGGAACCGAGGCCGCCACCTACGACAGCAAGCTGCCCGAGGACGTCGTCGCCGAGCGGCTGGCCCGGGTGTCCCGGCTGGCCGAGGAACTGGTGTCGCAGCGCGCCGAGGAGCGCCTCGGCGAGACGGTGCAGGTGCTGGTCGAGTCCATCGACGAGGACGGCGTGTACGGGCGCGGTGCGCACCAGGCGCCGGAGACCGACGGCCAGGTGCTGCTCACGAGCGGCGCGGGCCTGAGCATCGGTCGTATGGTCGAGGCGAAGGTGGTCGGCACCGAAGGTGTCGATCTGGTGGCCGAACCGCTCCAGGGCACGCTCGCGTGTAGTGAGGAGTCGGGCAGATGACCGGAGTACCGGCGTCCGCCGCGGGCGGCCCCTCCCCGGCGGGTGCGACGGGCAAGGTGAGCGCGGTGGGTACGACGGGGAAGGCGAACCCGACGGGTGCGTCCCAGGCCGGTGCGCCCCGGCCCGCGGGCGCCGACCAGGGCGCCGAGGGCGACGGCCGGCCCGCGCGGGGCGCCAAGATCGCGGCCGCGGCCGTCAACCAGGCGAGCATCTGGAACATCGCCAATCTGCTGACCATGCTCCGGCTGGTCCTCGTGCCGGCCTTCGTCGCCCTGATGCTGGCCGACGGCGGCTACGACCCCGCCTGGCGCTCGTTCGCCTGGGCGGCCTTCGCCATCGCCATGATCACCGACCTGTTCGACGGGCATCTGGCCCGGGCGTACGACCTGGTCACCGACTTCGGCAAGATCGCCGACCCCATCGCCGACAAGGCGATCATGGGGGCCGCCCTCATCTGCCTGTCCGGGCTCGGCGATCTGCCGTGGTGGGTCACGGGCGTCATCCTCGGCCGGGAACTCGGGATCACCCTGCTGCGTTTCATCGTCATCCGGTACGGCGTCATCCCGGCGAGCCGCGGTGGCAAACTGAAGACGCTCACCCAGGGCGTGGCCGTCGGCATGTACATCCTGGCGCTGACGGGGTGGCTGGCGACGCTGCGCTGGTGGGTGATGGCCGCCGCCGTCGTGCTGACGGTGGTGACCGGACTCGACTATGTGAGACAGGCCATTGTGCTGAGGCGGCAGGGAATCGCGGAGCGCAGGGCAGCGTTGGAGGAGACCGAAGCGTGAACTCTCGCGCCGCGGACGTCGTGCGACTACTCACGGTGAAGGGCGAGACGCTTGCCGTCGCCGAGTCGCTGACCGGCGGCCTGGTCGCGGCGGACATCACCGGCGTTCCGGGGGCGTCCAAGGTCTTCCGCGGCTCGGTGACCGCCTACGCCACCGAGCTCAAGCACCGGCTGCTCGGCGTGGACGCCACCGTGCTGGAGCGCCGCGGAGCGGTGGACGCGCAGGTCGCGGCGGAGATGGCGGCCGGCGTACGCAAGGCGCTGGGAGCCGACTGGGGCATCGCCACGACGGGTGTGGCGGGGCCTGATCCGCAGGACGGACAGCCCGTGGGCACCGTCTTCGTGGCCGTGGACGGCCCCGTCCGTCCGGGTTCCGGTTCCGCCGGTGGCGGAAAAGTGGAGGCCCTGCGGTTGAACGGCGGCCGGGCGGAAATTCGTATGGAGAGTGTACGGAGCGTGCTCGCACTGCTTCTGAGGGAGCTGTCGGGCGAACACAGTGGGAATGAGCGGACACAGGATACGGAACGGAACGGGGGGTTTTGATGTTTGCAGCCCTGAGTGAACACGACATCGCTCCCCGCACGGCCGCGGCGCAAGGCGGTACGGTGGGGCGTGAAGGATGCGGCTACGCGGTCCGAGGAGGGAGCCACCGATGATTCTGCTCCGTCGCCTGCTGGGTGACGTGCTGCGTCGGCAGCGCCAGCGCCAGGGCCGTACTCTGCGCGAAGTCTCCTCGTCCGCCCGAGTCTCGCTCGGCTATCTCTCCGAGGTGGAGCGGGGGCAGAAGGAGGCTTCCTCCGAGCTGCTCGCCGCGATCTGCGACGCGCTGGACGTACGGATGTCCGAGCTCATGCGGGAAGTGAGCGACGAGCTCGCCCTCGCCGAGCTGGCCCAGTCTGCTGCGGCCACCCCCAGCGAACCTGTTCCCACGTCGGTCCGTCCGATGCTGGGTTCCGTATCGGTGACCGGTGTGCCACCGGAACGGGTGACCATCAAGGCGCCGTCCGAAGCGGTGGACGTGGTCGCCGCGTGACGGTGCCACTCGTGCGTGTGAACTGACCATGCGCTGAGGTGTGGTGTGAGGCCCCGGCCAGGGCTCCTCCAGTCGGATCTGGAGAGTGCGGGTCGGGGTTTCGTGCTGTCCGGGCTTCCGTGAGCCGTCGGGGCGCGCTTGCCGAGGTGCCGCGCGCCGGTCAGGGTGGACGTGTGACGGCGCATCGACGCGCGGTGACGAGGTCGCCCGCGCCGTGTACGCCTCCTGATGGCGCGAGGCGCGATCCGGCGCAGGGCTGGAGGTGAGCGGATGGCACGGCCCATAGCGCGCTGGGGGGTGGTTCTCGGGGGCTCGGTGCTGTGGTGGTGGGCCGTGGTGCGGCTCGTGTGCGTACCGGGCGCGGGAGCGCTGGAGGCGGCCGTCGCCGCCGGTGGCTGGGGGCTGAGCCTGCTGCCGGTGCACTGCGAACCGAAGGACCAGGCGGACGGGGCCGTCGACGCGAAGCGGTGGGTACGGGCCTGGCGCACAGGCCGCGCTACCACGGCATCGCCACACCACCGTTCGGGCGCAGGATGACTCCGTCCGCGCCTGTACGTCAGCGTCGTGCCGGTCGGTGATGGAAGTGCGGATCCAGCCCGGGGCGACGGCGTTCACACGGATGCCGTGCGGGCCCAGCTCCGCCGCGAGGGTCCTCGTCAGCTGAACCACGGCCGCCTTGGCCGCGCCGCACGCGAGAAGGCCGGGCGCCCGGTGTCCACGGTGCCCGAGGCCGTGACGATGCCCCGGCCGAGCATGGCGCGGTACGCCTCCTGGCAGGCGTACCGCACACCTGCGAAATCGACGTCCAGGACGGGGTCCAGGGCCGCCGTCTCGTGCAGGCCCGCGCGTCCCGGTCGGCACGGTGCACGGTCGTGCCGGCCCGGGCGAGCAGGAGGGGCGAGGTGCGGTCGATGCCCCCGGCGGCACCGGCGACGAACGCGGTGCCGCTGGTGAGGTCGTACGCGGTGACGGGCGTGAGGGGACCGTGAGGGCGGGGCCGCCGGGCCGCATATCTGACGGGTCGTCAACTCACCGCGCGGTCGCGGTCTCCGGGGCGTGGGGACGGGCCGGTCGGGGCGGGGCCCGCCTGGCAGTGCGGGCACCAGTAGGTGGGGCGGTCACGGGAGCCGTCGCCCTGCTGCGCCACGCGGATCCGGGTGCCGCAGCGTACGCAGGGGCGCCTCGCGCGGCCGTACACGAAGAGGTCCTGGCCGCGCAGGCCCGTGGTCTTGCGGATCGGGCGGTCGCGGTTGGCCTCCAGCAGCTTCTTGGCGAGCAGGGGCAGTTGGGCGGTGTGCTCGGCGGGGAGCGCGCCGACCGGCAGCCAAGGGGTGACCCGCAGCAGGAAGCAGATCTCGCTCTTGTAGACATTGCCGACACCGGCGAGATTGCGCTGGTCCAGCAGGGCCTCTCCGAGGGCACGGCCCGGATCGGCGAGCAGGTTGGCCAGGGCGATGTCAGGGTCCCAGTCCGGGCCCAGCAGGTCGGGGCCGAGGTGCCCGACCACCGTGTCCTCCTCGGAGGTGCGCAGCACCTCCAGGACGGGGAGGCGGTAGCCGACGGCCGTACGGGCCGGGCGCGCCTCGGCGGTGGCCGCGTCCGGGGTGGGGGTGGTGGTCAGGACCGCCCGGATCTGGTGGACCGGACCGCCCGTCCAGCGCTCCGTGCCGGCGAAGATCCGCCAGGAGCCCTCCATGCCGAGATGCGAGTGGATCGTCACACCCCCCTCGACCCGTGTCAGGAGGTGCTTGCCCCGCGCGGTGACGTCCAGGACCGTACGGCCCGAGAGGTCGACCAGGGCGAACTTCGGCACGCGGAAGTCGCTCAGAGCCAGCACGCGGCCCGCGAGGGCGGTGTGGAGCCGCTTCGCGGATTGCCAGACCGTGTCACCTTCGGGCATGACTCAAGGGTGACACGAGGGGGCGGGACGCATACCGGGGAGCCGGTCCCGCGATGCCTGCGGTGCCGGGGTGGTCAGGCACGGAGCCGGAGCCCCCGGGGGGTCGCGATGAAGCCCGCCGCCTCCAGGAGCGTGCCCACGGGGGACGTCAGGGCCTGGGCGCCGTTCACCCGCTCCACCGTGACCGTGCCGAGGGAACCCGCCGAGGCGGCGGCCGCCAGGGCTTCGGCGGCGGCCCGCAGCCGGGGGTCGTCGGCGGGCTCGGTCTCCGGGGCCGACGGCCAGGCGAGCAGGGTCTTGCCGCCGCGCTCCATGTAGAGCGTGAGCTCCCCGTCGACCAGGACCACGAGCGAGCCGGCCTTGCGGCCCGGCTTGTGCCCGGCGCCGGTGGGCGGCTCGGGCCACGGGAGGGCCGCGCCGTACGCGTTCGCCGGGTCGGCCGCCGCGAGGACCACGGCCCGGGTGTCGGGGGCGGGGCGGGCGCGGCGGGCGCCGTTCTGCCACGGGGTGTTCGGTCCCCGGCGGTTGCCGGCGGCGGCGCGGTCCAGGGGGGAGACGTACTCGTCCGGCTTGAGCCGCTCCAGGTGCGCGTCGAGGAAGTCGTGGTCGAGATCGGGGATGGCGTAGGACGGGTCGCCGTCCGGGTCGGCCGGGGTGCCGCCGAAGCCGTCCGCGCCCAGTGCGGGGGGGCCGGGCAGGTCCTCTCCGCGGTCGCGGGCGTTGGACACCGCGCGCAGCCGGTCCACCGCGCCGTCCATCGCGAACTGCGCGGCGCCCAGCCCTTCCACCACATAGCCGCGCCGGGCCTGGCCGCTCTCCTCGAAGGCGGCCAGGATGCGGTACGTCGCCGAGAAGCCGCCCTCGACTCCCTCGGCGGCGACCGCGCCGCGTGTCACCACGCCGTGCCGGTCCAGCAGGGTGCGGGCCAGGGCGTGGGCCCGCACGGTCGGGTCCGGTTCGAGCGGGGGCAGCAGGGACCAGCGGCCGGCGACGGTCGGCGGGCCGGTCCGGGAGGCCGTGCGGGCGGCGGCGGTCAGCGAGCCGTAACGCCCGCGCGGGACCGTGCGCTTGGCACGGTGGGCCGTGGAACCCGCGGTGCGGCCCGAGCCCAGCAGCGAACGCAGCGGCGCGAGCGTGTCGTTGGTCAGACGGCCCGACCAGGCCAGCTCCCAGAGGGCGTCCGCGAGCTGCGGGTCGGTGGCCTCCGGGTGGGTCGTGGCGCGGACCTGGTCGGCGATCTGACGGAAGAACAGTCCGTAGCCGCCGGACAGGGTGTCCAGGATCGACTGGTGGAGCGCCGTCAGCTCCAGGGGATGGGGCTGCGGCAGCAGCAGGGGGGCCGTGTCCGCCATGTAGAGGGAGACCCAGCCGTCCTTGCCCGGCAGTGAGCCCGCCCCCGCCCACACGACCTCACCGGCGGCCGTCAGCTCGTCGAGCATGGCCGGCTGGTATCCGGCGACCCGGGACGGCAGGACGAGCTTCTCCAGCGCGGACGCGGGCACGGAGGCGCCCTGCAACTGCTCGATGGCACGGACCAGTCCGTCGATCCCGCGCAGGCCGTGGCCCTTGCCGATGTGCTGCCACTGCGGCAGGAACTGGGCGAGCGCGCCCGGCGGCACCGGCTCCAGCTCGTGGCGCAGCGCGGCGAGGGAGCGGCGCCGCAGGCGGCGCAGGACCGTGGCGTCGCACCACTCCTGACCGATGCCGGCCGGATGGAACTCGCCCTGCACCACGCGTCCGCTCGCCGCCAGCCGCTGCAACGCGCCGTCGGTGATCGCCACGCCCAGCCCGAAGCGGGCCGCGGCCGTCGCCGACGTGAACGGGCCGTGGGTGCGGGCGTACCGCGCGAGAAGGTCGCCGAGGGGGTCCTTGACCGGCTCGGTGAATGCCTCCGGGACACCGACGGGCAGGGCGGTGCCCAGCGCGTCGCGCAGGCGGCCCGCGTCCTCGATGGCCGCCCAGTGGTCGGCGCCGCCGATGCGCACCTTGATGGCCCGGCGGGCACCGGCCAGCTCCCGCGCCCACGCCGGGTCCGCGCCGCGCTCGGCCAGCTCGGCGTCGGTGAGCGGGCCGAGGAGGCGAAGGAGGTCCGCGACGCCCTCGACATCCTTGATCCGGCGGTCCTCGGTGAGCCACTGCAGCTCGCGCTCCAGCTCGGTCAGCACCTCGGCGTCCAGCAGCTCGCGCAACTCCGCCTGCCCGAGCAGCTCGGCCAGCAGCCGTGAGTCGAGCGACAGGGCGGCGGCGCGGCGCTCGGCGAGCGGCGAGTCCCCCTCGTACAGGAACTGGGCGACGTACCCGAAGAGGAGAGAGCGCGCGAAGGGGGACGGCTCGGGTGTGGTGACCTCGACGAGCCGCACCTTGCGGGACTCCAGGTCGCCCATCAGCTCCACGAGCCCGGGGACGTCGAAGACGTCCTGCAGGCATTCGCGAACGGCCTCCAGGACGATCGGGAACGAACCGAACTCGCTGGCCACCTCCAGCAGTTGCGCGGCACGCTGACGCTGCTGCCACAGCGGGGTGCGCTTGCCGGGATTGCGGCGCGGCAGCAGCAGGGCGCGCGCGGCGCACTCGCGGAAGCGGGACGCGAACAGCGCCGAGCCGCCGACCTGGTCGGTCACGACCTGGTCGACGTCGCCCTTGTCGAAGACGACGTCCGCCGCGCCGACGGGCGCCTGGTCGCCGTCGTACTCGGTGCCGGCCCTGCGGGGCTCCTGGTCCAGCAGGTCGAGGCCCATGAGGTCCGCGTCCGGCAGGCGCAGCACGATGCCGTCGTCGGCATGCATGACCTGCGCGTCCATGCCGTAGCGCTCGGACAGCTTCGCGCCCAGGGCGAGCGCCCACGGGGCGTGCACCTGGGCGCCGAAGGGGGAGTGCACGACCACCCGCCAGTCGCCCAGCTCGTCCCGGAAACGCTCGACGACGATCGTGCGGTCGTCCGGGATGTGACCGCACGCCTCGCGCTGCTCGTCCAGGTACGACAGCACGTTGTCCGCGGCCCAGGCGTCCAGGCCCGCGGTGACCAGGCGCAGCCGGGCGTCCTCCTTCGACAGCGACCCGACCTCCCGCAGGAACGCGCCCACCGCGCGGCCCAGCTCCAGCGGCCGGCCCAGCTGGTCGCCCTTCCAGAAGGGCAGGCGGCCCGGCACACCCGGGGCGGGGGAGACCAGCACACGGTCCCGAGTGATGTCCTCGATGCGCCACGAGCTGGTGCCGAGCGTGAAGACATCGCCGACACGGGACTCGTAGACCATCTCCTCGTCCAGCTCGCCGACCCGGCCGCCGCCCTTCTTCGGGTCCGAACCGGCGAGGAACACCCCGAACAGGCCCCGGTCGGGGATCGTGCCGCCCGAGGTCACCGCGAGGCGCTGGGCGCCCGGGCGGCCGGTGATGGTGCCGGCGACCCGGTCCCACACCACGCGCGGGCGCAGCTCGGCGAAGGCATCCGACGGATAGCGGCCCGCGAGCATGTCGAGGACCGCCGTGAACGCCGACTCCGGCAGCGACGCGAACGGGGCGGCCCGGCGGGCCAGCGCGAGGAGGTCGTCGAACTGCCAGGTGTCCATCGCCGTCATGGCGACCAGCTGCTGCGCGAGGACGTCCAGCGGATTCGCCGGGACGCGCAGGGACTCGATGGCACCGGTGCGCATGCGCTCGGTGACCACGGCGGCCTGGACGAGGTCGCCCCGGTACTTCGGGAAGACCACCCCCGTGGAGACGGCCCCGACCTGGTGTCCCGCGCGGCCCACGCGCTGCAGGCCCGACGCCACGGACGGCGGCGACTCGACCTGGACGACGAGGTCCACCGCGCCCATGTCGATGCCCAGCTCGAGGCTGGAGGTGGCGACGACCGCGGGGAGCCGGCCCGCCTTGAGGTCCTCCTCCACCAGGGCGCGCTGCTCCTTGGAGACCGAGCCGTGGTGGGCGCGGGCGATGACCGCGGGCGCGCCCTGGGCGGCGCCGGAACCGCCCATCAGCTCCGCCGGGGAGTGATGCTCGTCGAGGGTCTCGCCGGTGGCCCGCTCGTAGGCGATCTCGTTCAGGCGGTTGCACAGGCGCTCCGCGAGACGACGGGAGTTGGCGAAGACGATCGTGGAGCGATGCGACTGGACGAGGTCGGTGATCCGCTCCTCGACATGCGGCCAGATCGAGGGGCGCTCCTGGCCCTCGGAGCCGTCGGCCACCGGGGAGCCGCCCAGCTCGCCCAGGTCCTCGACGGGGACGACGACCGACAGGTCGAACTCCTTGCCCGACGCCGGCTGGACGATCTCCACCTTCCGGCGCGGCGAGAGATAGCGCGCGATCTCGTCGACCGGGCGGACGGTCGCGGACAGGCCGATCCGCCGCGCCGGCTTCGGCAGGAGCTCGTCCAGACGCTCCAGACTGAGCGCGAGATGCGCGCCGCGCTTCGTGCCCGCCACGGCGTGCACCTCGTCCAGGATCACCGTCTCGATGCCGGTCAGCGCGTCGCGGGTCGCCGACGTCAGCATGAGGAACAGGGACTCGGGCGTGGTGATCAGGATGTCCGGGGGCCGCGTCGACAGCGCCCGCCGCTCCGCCGCCGGGGTGTCGCCCGAGCGGATGCCGACCTTGACCTCCGGCTCGGGCAGGCCCAGCCGGACGGACTCCTGGCGGATGCCGGTCAGCGGGCTGCGCAGATTGCGCTCCACGTCCACGGCGAGGGCCTTCAGCGGGGAGACGTACAGGACCCGGCAGCGCTGCCTCGGGTCGGCCGGCGGGGGCGTCGAGGCCAGCTGGTCCAGGGCGGCGAGGAACGCCGCCAGCGTCTTGCCGGAACCGGTGGGGGCCACGACCAGCACGTCCGAGCCCTCGTGGATGGCCTGCCACGCGCCCGCCTGCGCCGCGGTGGGCGCGGAGAAGGCACCCGTGAACCAGCCACGGGTCGCGGGGGAGAAGCCGTCCAGGGCTCGCTGCGGATCGCTGACCATGCATCCATCCTGCACCCGGGGACTGACAATACGGCTGACCTGCGCGGATGCCGCCGCGCCGGGGCCACGGGCGGGCCTTTTGGAAGGGGTCGGCGAACGGGTCGGACGGGTGCGGACGAGGAGGGGGCGCGGGTCGCGGACAATGGGGGCATGGCAGGGCACGGTGAGAAGGCACGGCACTGGCGGTACGCCGAGCTGCCCGACGTCGACCTGCTGCGCGCCCACTACATCCGCAAGGCGTTCGTGCGGCACACCCACGAGCACTTCGTGATCGCCGCGATCGCCCACGGCGTCGAGGTCTTCCAGCACCGGGGCGCCGACCAGTACGCCGGGGCGGGGGCGCTCGCGCTGGTCAACCCGGACACGCCCCACACCGGGCGGGCCGGTGTCCCCGAGGGCTGGCGGTACGGGGCGGTCTACCCCTCCCCGCAGGTCGTCGCGGAGATCGCCGCCGAGACGACGTCGATCAAGGGGACGCCCGGGTTCGTACGGCCCGTGCTGGACGATCCGTACGCCGTGTCCCTGGTGCACCAGGTGCTGCGGGCCGCCGACGAGGGCAACGCGCTGGCCGCCGACACCCTGCTGCGGGTCGCCGTGACCCGGCTGCTGCGGCTGAACGGCGGCGCGCTGCCGCAGCGCGAGGTGCGGTCGGCCGGCGCCCGCGTCGCGGCACGCGCGCGTGAGGTGCTCGAACGGCGCATGGCCGAGCCGCCCAGCCTGGAGAGGCTCGCCGGCGACCTGGGCGCCAGCCCCTTCGCCCTGCTACGGGCGTTCCGGGACACCTACGGGATGCCTCCGCACACCTGGCTGACCGACGCGCGCGTGCGGCGCGCCCGCCGGATGCTGGACGCCGGCGTCTCACCCGCCGATGCCGCGCTCGCCGTGGGCTTCACCGACCAGCCCCACCTCAACCGGCACTTCAGCCGCATCGTCGGCGTGCCGCCCGGCGCCTACCAGCGCGAGCGCAAGAACGTACAAGACGCCTGGCGGGAGCCGTCCTAGCGTGGCGGACGTGTCAGAACGGAAAGCCCTCGCAGCACCCAGCACAGATGCGCAGACGGACCCCGTACGGGACGGGGACCCGGACCGCGCCCCCGAGACGGACCCCGACGACGGCCGGGGCAAGCCCGACGCCGCCGTGGTGCGCGACGCCCTCGGGGTGGGCGTCGCCGTCGGGCTGTCCGGCTTCGCCTTCGGAGTGACGTCCGCCGGCAGCGGACTCACGCTCGCGCAGACCTGCGCGCTCAGCCTGCTGGTCTTCACGGGCGCCTCCCAGTTCGCGCTCGTCGGGGCGCTCGCCGCGGGCGGCAGCCCGTTGACCGCGGCGGCCGGCGCCTTCTTCCTCGGCGTGCGCAACGCGTTCTACGGGCTGCGTCTGTCGCAGGTGCTGCGCCTCACGCGCGCGATACGGCCGTTCGCCGCCCAGTGGGTGATCGACGAGACGACCGCCGTCACGCTGGCACAGCCGACCCGGCGCAGCGCCCGGATCGGGTTCCTGGTGACCGGGCTGAGCCTGTACGTGCTGTGGAACCTGACGACCCTGCTGGGCGCCCTGGGCGCCGAGGCCATCGGGGACACCGACGCCTGGGGTCTCGACGCGGCGGGGCCCGCGGTCTTCCTCGCCCTGCTCGCGCCGATGCTCACGTCAACGACCGAGCGCGCCGTGGCCGGGCTGGCCGTGGTGCTGGGCCTCGGACTGCTGCCCGTCCTGCCCGCCGGTGTGCCGGTCCTCGTGGCGGCGCTGGCGGCGCCGGTGGTGCTGTGGGCGCGGGGCCGCCGGGGCGACGTACCGGAGGAGGGACGATGAACGTCTGGATCGCGATCGCCGTCACCGCCCTCGGCTGCTACGCGGTGAAGCTCGTCGGGCTCCTCGTGCCCGCGGGCGCCCTGGAGCGGCCCGTGGTGCGGCGCCTCGCCGCCCTGCTGCCGGTCGCCCTCCTGGCCGCGCTCACCGCCCAGCAGACGTTCGCCGACGGACGGGAACTCGTCCTGGACGCGCGCGTGGGCGGGCTCGCCGCGGCCGCCGTCATGCTGATCCTGCGGGCGCCCTTCCTGCTCGTCGTCGCGGCGGCCGTCCTCGTCACGGCGGGGGTACGGGCCATCGGTGGCTGACCGGGACTGCGGTCCGCGGGCCGCAGGGCGCCGGTCAGCCGATGTGGCGGCCGTACGCCCTGAGGGTGCGCAGCGCCTCGATCGTCGCCAGAGGGCGGGTCTCCAAGGCGGTACCGGGCGCCCACGCGTGGCGGCGGGTCGGCCAGCCGCCGTCCTCCCGCTGGTCGCCGGCGAGCCGGTCGAGGGAGTGGTCCATCTCCTCGTCCGTGAACCACGCGCGCGCGAGGGAGTCCGGACGCGGCGCGTACTCGTGCGGGAAGTGGGACGCGCCCTCCGCGAGCGGGGAACCGCCGGCGCCGCCGCCCGGCCCCCGTGTCACCAGGCTCTGCCTGCGCACCAGCCGGCCCAGCCGGTCGGCGGCCGCCTCCGCGCGCAGGCGGTCGGGAGCCGCGTCCAGGAAGGCCACCGCCGCCTCCACCTCGTACGGATGCGGCTTCTCCAGCGACTCGACGACCTGCCAGCAGGAGTCCGTGGCCCGGAACAGCCAAGCGTGCCAGACCTCGTTGCGATGCAGCAGGCCGACCACCGGCCCCGTGGCGAGGAGTGAGCTGGGCGCCGGCTCCAGGACCGGCAGGGACGGCGCCGCCGGATAGCCCCGCAGGCTGGGATGCACGGCCGGCAGAGCGCCGTCCGGGGCCGAGACCGAGGTGAGATAGCGGCAGACGCGGTCCACCCGCTGTCCGCCGCACCGCCCGATCGCGTCCAGTACCCAAAGCGCGCGGGAGGCGTGCAGCGGCTGGCTGACCGGGCCCCGCAGATCCGGGTCCAGACCGTGGCCGTACCCGCCGTCGTCGTTGCGGTAGGCGTCCAGCGCGGTCTCCACCGGGTCGGCGGAGCCGTTCAGGAAGTGGTACGCGAAGAGGCGCTGTTCCAGCACGCGCGCGGTCAGCCAGACGAACTGCTCGGCGTGGAACAGCGGGGAGCGCGCCGGGGGAGGCGCCTGGCTGAGAGGGGAGGCTCCTGGTTCGGGCATGCGACAGACCGTAGGGCGCAAAGCGGTCCCGGCAAGGGGTACCGGCCCAGGCCCACTCTCAGGGGCGGGATACCCGACGCACGCGGTTGACGGTCGCGACGGGTGCCTGCCCGCGGACCGCGGCCCCTCGCTCGGACCCACGGTTCACCCGGCTCTCGATCACGCGCGCGCACGGGCCGTAGGATCGGGTGCCCTTGGGGGTGGTTATGGGCAGGCAGCGCCCTGGTTCGCCGACACTGGAAGAGGTCGCGGCCCTGGCCGGTGTCGGGCGGGGAACCGTCTCGCGGGTCATCAACAACGCGGCGGGCGTGAAGGATTCGACGCGCAGGACCGTCGAGCGGGCCATCGCCGAACTGGGCTACGTCCCCAACCTGGCGGCCCGCTCCCTGGCCGGGCGGCGTGCGGACGCCGTGACGCTGGCCATGACCGAGCGGGACTGGCGGCTGTTCGGGGAACCCTTCTTCGCGGAGATCGTCCAGTCGGTCGGCGACGCCCTCGCCGATGCCTCGGTCCAGTTACTGCTCACCTTGGTCCGCACCCACGCCGAGCGGCGGCGCCTGGTGGAGTACGCGCGCGGCGGACGGGTGGACGGGGTCCTGCTGATGTCCGTGCGGAGCGAGGACCGGTTGCCGGACATGCTCGCCGAGGCCGGACTGCCCACGGTGCTGCTCGGGCGCCGCTCGGGCGACGAGAACGTCACCTACGTGGACGCGGACAACGTGGGCGGTGCCCGTGACGCGGTGAGGTATCTGGTGCGTGGCGGGCGCTCCAGGATCGCCGCGATCACCGGCCCGCTCGACATGTACGTCACCCAGTGCCGGCTGCGCGGCTACCGGGAGGCCCTGGCCGACGCGGGTCTGGAGCCGCTGCCCTCGCTGGTCGTGGAGGGCGACTTCACCGAGAGCAGCGGGCGCCGGGCTACGGCCGAACTCCTGGAGCGGCACCCGGACGTCGACGCCGTGTTCGCCGCCTCGGACACCATGGCCGCCGGAGCGCTGGGCGTGCTGCGGGCCGCCGGACGCCGGGTGCCCGAGGACGTCGCGGTGATCGGCTACGACGACTTCCCGCTCGCCCAGCACACCGACCCGCCGCTGACGACGGTCCGCCAGCCGATGGAGGAGATCGGGCGGACCATGGTGCGGCTGTTGCTGGAGGAGATGGAGCAGCCCGAGGTGGCGTGGCGGCATGTCATCCTCCGCACCCGGTTGGTGGTGCGCGGCTCCGCCTGAGCGCCGTCCGCGTACGCAACATTTCGGGAGCGCTCCCAAAGTCTCGGACGGCCTCCGAGGCACCCTCGGGCTGACGTGCGGCTTCGAAAATCCGTCGCCCCAGTCGTTGCGCACGGGGTTGTCAGGGACATGTGAGGCCCCTACAGTCCGGACTCGACTGGTGAGTGGGAGCGCTCCCATCCCATCGGAAGTGGGAGCGCTCCCGAATCACCCGTCCGGATCCTTCCGTGAGGCGCGACCTGTCCGGATCTCCTTCCGAGAGGCACCCGCATGCGACCGTCACCCCACAGCTCTCGCACCGCGCGCGGCCTGCTGGCCGCCCTGCTCACCGCTCTCGCCGCCGTCGCGGCGCTCCTCGTGGCGACACAGCCGGCCCAGGCCGACACCGTGATCTGCGAGGAGTTCGGATCGACCGTCATCCAGGGGCGCTACGTCGTCCAGAACAACCGCTGGGGCACCAGCGCCACCCAGTGCGTCACCGCGACCGACACCGGCTTCCGGGTGAGCCAGGCGGACGGCTCGGTCCCGACCAACGGCGCGCCGAAGTCGTACCCGTCGGTCTTCAACGGCTGCCACTACACCAACTGTTCGCCGGGGACCGCCCTCCCGGCGCAGGTCAGCGCCATCTCCAGCGCGCCCAGCAGCATCTCGTACGGCTATGTGTCGAACGCCGTCTACAACGCCTCGTACGACATCTGGCTGGACCCGACCCCCCGCACCGACGGCGTCAACCGGACCGAGATCATGATCTGGTTCAACCGCGTCGGGTCGATCCAGCCGATCGGCTCCCCGGTCGGCACCGCCTCCGTGGGCGGGCGCTCCTGGGAGGTGTGGACCGGGAGCAACGGCTCCAACGACGTGATCTCCTTCGTCGCCCCATCGGCGATCAGCGCCTGGAGCTTCGACGTCATGGACTTCGTCGACCAGGCCGTCGCCCGGGGCATGGCGCAGAGCAACTGGTACCTGACCAGTGTGCAGGCCGGGTTCGAGCCCTGGCAGAACGGCGCCGGACTGGCCGTGAACTCCTTCTCCTCCAGCGTCGACCTCGGCGGCGGCGGTGACCCGGGCGGCCCCGGCGAGCCCGCCACGGCCTGCCAGGTGACCTACGCGACCAACGTCTGGCAGGGCGGCTTCACCGCGGACGTCACCGTCAAGAACACCGGTTCCGCCGCCGTGGACGACTGGCGGCTCGGCTTCACCCTGCCCTCCGGGCAGCGCGTCACCAACTCCTGGAACGCCGACCTGTCCGGTTCCACGGGCGCCGTGACGGCGAGCCCCGCTGCGCACAACGCGCGGATCGCCGCCGGCGGCAGCCAGACCTTCGGCTTCCAGGGCACTTACAGCGGCACGTTCACCAAGCCCAGCGCGTTCCGCCTGAACGGCACCGCCTGCACCAGCGCGTGACCGGCGCCGGTGCGCCGCACCGGTCTTCGCCGGGGCCTGCCCCCGCCTTCCCGCACCCACGGGGCAGGCCCCCTCCACCGCCCCTCCGGCCCGCACCCGGAAAGGCCGCCCTTCCATGAGCCCGAGCCCGTTACGCGGCCCCTCGGCCGTCGCAGTGCTGTGCGCCGCCGCCCGCGCGCCGACCGGTGAGGTCCCGACGGCCGCCGCCGCCCTTCCCGCGCTCCGGGCAGCGCATCCCCGCGCCCCGCGGCCCGCGACGGCGTCCCGCCGGGCGCCACCACCTCGTCCGGCGTCACCGCGAGCGGGACCCGGGGGCACCCCCGCTCCGCAGTGCACCGGGTCCTGACGCACGACCGGCACACCCGCACCCGCACCCACCACCGAGGAGGGCACGATGACCGATCCGACCAGAGCCGACCGTACCTCGTTACCGCGCACGCGCCGACGAGGGTCGGCAGCCCTGGCCACCGCCCTGGCCACCCTGATGCTCGGGGTGGCGGGCCAGTTCGCGGGACAGCCCGCGGCAGCGGCGGAAGCCCATGTCGACAACCCCTTCGCGGGGGCGACCTTCTACGTCAACCCCGACTACGCCGAGCTCGTGGACACGTCCATCGCGCAGACCTCCGACGCCACGCTCAAGGCGAAGATGGAGAAGGTCAAGAGCTATCCGACCGCCGTCTGGATGGACCGGATCGCGGCCGTCCACGGCGGTGAGGACAACGCGGGACGCAAGAGCCTGGCCGACCACCTCGACCTGGCGCTCGCCCAGAAGAAGCCCGGACAGCCGATCACCGCCACCTTCGTGGTGTACGACCTGCCGGGACGGGACTGCGCCGCGCTCGCCTCCAGCGGCGAACTCCCGCTCACCCAGGCGGGTCTGGACCGCTACAAGAGCGAGTACATCGACGTCATCGCGAACGTCATGAAGAACCCCAAGTACCAGGACATCCGCATCACCACGGTCATCGAGCCCGACAGCCTGCCCAACCTGGTCACCAACACCTCCGACCCCGAGTGCGCCCAGGCCAAGAGCAGCGGCCTGTACGTCAAGGGCGTCCAGTACGCCCTGGACAAGCTGCACGCGATCCCGAACGTGTACACGTACCTGGACTACGCCCACTCCGGCTGGCTCGGTTGGGACAACAACCTCAGTCAGACGGTGCAGCAGTACACCGAGGTGGCCAGGGGCACCGCGGCCGGACTGAGCAGCGTCGACGGGCTGATCACGAACGTCGCCAACTACACGCCCCTGGAGGAGCCGTTCCTGACCGACCCCGACAAGACGGTCGGCGGCAACCCGGTCAAGTCGGGCAAGTTCTACGAGTGGAACCCGAATTTCGACGAGGTGGACTTCACGAGGAACGTGCACCGTGCGCTGGTCTCGGCGGGCTGGCCCGCCTCCACCGGCCTGGTGATCGACACCTCCCGCAACGGCTGGGGCGGCGCCGCCCGGCCCACCGCGGTGAGCACCAGCACCAGCCTCGACACCTACGTCAGCGAGTCCAAGGCCGACCGCCGCGCCCACCGCGGACTGTGGTGCAACACGAGCGGAGCCGGACTCGGACAGCCGCCGCAGGCCGCGCCCTCCGGACACCCCGACTCGTACCTCGACGCCTTCCTGTGGATCAAGCCGCCGGGGGAGTCCGACGGGGCCAGCAAGGACATCCCCAATGAGGAGGGCAAGCACGCGGACCCGATGTGCGACCCCGACTACACCGCCTCCAACGCCGGCAACAACAAGACCGGGGCGCTGCCCGACGCACCGCTGGCCGGCCACTGGTTCCACAACCAGTTCCTGATGCTGGTGCGCAACGCCTACCCCGCCGTGCCGACCGGCGGCACCGACCCGGGTGACACCACCGCCCCGACCGCCCCGGCCGGGCTGCGGGCCACCGCCAAGACCGCGAGCAGCGTCTCCCTGGCCTGGACCGCGGCCACCGACGACGTGGGCGTGACCGGGTACGACGTGTACCGCGACGGCACCCGGGTCGGCTCGACGGCCACCGGCACCACGTACACGGACACCGGGCTGAGCGCCGCCACGGCCTACAGCTACACCGTGCGGGCCCGTGACGCGGCCGGGAACGTCTCCGCCGCCTCCGCCGCGCTGAGCGTCACCACCGAGTCGGGCGGCGGTCCCGACCCGGCCGGCGGGCTGAAGGTCGCGTACAAGAACAACGACTCCTCGGCCACCGACAACGCCATCCGCCCCGGCCTGCGGATCACCAACACCGGCAGCGCCGCTCTCGACCTGACCCAGGTGACCGCCCGCTACTACTTCACCCGGGACGGCGGCTCGGCCACGGTCAACGCCTGGTGCGACTACGCCGCGGTCGGCTGCTCCAGCCTCAGGCTCAGGGTCGTCCCGCTGAGCTCGCCGGTCGCGGGCGCGGACGCCTACCTGGAGGTCGGCTTCTCGTCCGGCTCCCTCGCCGCGGGCCGCGACACCGGTGACCTCCAGCTCCGGATGGCCAAGTCCGACTGGTCCGCGTTCGACGAGACCGACGACCACAGCCGTGGCACCGCCACGGCCTACACCGACGCCCCGGCGATCCCCGGCTACCTCGGCAGTGCCCTGGCCTGGGGCGCCCCTCCCGCCTGATCCGCGTACCCCCCGACTCCCCTGCCCGCCCGGAGTGAGCGACCGCGTCCCCGGGCGGGCGGGGGCCCCACAGCGGACAGCCACGGAACGACAGGAGGCACCATGGTTCGAAGCAGAAACCGGCTCCTCTCCTGGGCGGCGGTGCTCGCCACCCTGCTGAGCGGACTCGGCCTGGCCCTGCTCGGGCAGGGCAGCGCGCAGGCCCACGGAGTGGCGATGATGCCCGGATCGCGGACCTATCTCTGCTATCTGGACGCCAAGACCGGCAGCGGCGCCCTGGACCCGACGAACGCGGCGTGCAAGGCGGCGCTGGCGGAGAGCGGATCGACGGCGCTCTACAACTGGTTCGCCGTGCTCGACTCCAACGCGGGCGGGCGCGGCGCGGGTTATGTGCCGGACGGCAAGCTGTGCAGCGCCGGTGACCGCTCCCCGTACAACTTCACCGGCTACAACGCCGCCCGCTCCGACTGGCCCCGCACGCATCTGACCTCCGGGAAGAGCATGCAGGTCCGGTACAGCAACTGGGCGGCGCACCCGGGCGACTTCCGGGTCTATCTGTCCAAGCCCGGCTACTCGCCCAGCACCGCGCTGGGCTGGGACGACCTGGAGCTCATCCAGACCGTCACCAACCCCGCCCAGTCGGGCTCGCCGGGCAGTGAGTCCGGTCACTACTACTGGAACCTGAACCTGCCCGCGGGCCGTTCGGGTGACGCGGTGCTGTTCATCCAGTGGGTGCGCTCGGACAGCCAGGAGAACTTCTTCTCCTGCTCCGACATCGTCTTCGACGGCGGCAACGGCGAGGTGACGGGCATCCGCGGCTCGGGCGGGACGCCGACCCCGACGCCCACGCCGACTCCCACCCCGACCGACCCGCACACCGGCTGCATGGCCGTCTACTCCGTGACGAACTCCTGGAACGGTGGCTTCCAGGGCTCCGTCGAGGTGATGAACCACAACACGGCCGCGCTCACCGGCTGGGCCGTGCGCTGGCAACCGGGCACCGGAACCCGGCTGAACAGTGTGTGGAACGGCACGCTGAGCACCGGAACCGACGGCACGGTCACGGTCAGGAACGCCGACCACAACCGGAGCATCCCGCCGGACGGCAGCGTCACCTTCGGCTTCACCGCCACCTCCACCGGCAACGACCTGCCCGTCGGCTCGATCGGCTGCGTCAGCCCGTAACGGGCCCCTTCACGGCGCCGGCTCCCGTCCCCGGGGGCCGGCGCACCCGTTCACCGGCGGCCTCACCTGCGGCGCGGTGCCGGTGGGGTCCAGGCTCTACTGTGCGTACGTGCGGGGGCGTGGAGCATGGGAAACTTGCAGACCATGGCGGGTATGGAGTGAAAACGCATGCGGTTGACGGTCTTCTGGCAACGGATGGCGGAGCACTTCGGTGCGGGGTACGCCGAGACGTTCGCGCGTGACCATGTGATGACGGAACTCGGGGAACGCACCGTGAACGAGGCGCTGGGGGCCGGCTGGGACGCCAAGGACGTCTGGCGGGTGGTCTGCGAGGTCATGGACGTCCCGGCGGAGAAGCGCTGACCTGTCACAGAGATCGCGGGCCCGGGTCCGATTGTCACCGCCGTGGGCGAGACTTGCTCCGTGGCACGCACTGACGAGACCGGGCAGCTCACCCGGCAGGACCCCCCGTCCGGCACGACCCCGCCCGCACCGCCCCCGGGCGAGGCCGGTGGCGGGACGGACGCGCGCATGCCGCGCTGGCTGCCGCGCGCCCTGGTGCTGACGCTGGCCCTCGTCGGTGTGTTCCAGCTCGGCAGCTGGGCCTTCCACCAGCTCACCGGGCTGCTGATCAACATCCTCATCGCGTTCTTCCTGGCGCTCGCCATCGAGCCCGCGGTGAGCTGGATGGCCTCGCGCGGTATGCGCAGGGGACTGGCCACCGCCTTCGTCTTCCTCGCCGTGATGATCGTCTCCGCCGGGTTCGTGACCCTGCTGGGGTCGATGCTCGCCGGGCAGATCATCAAGATCGTCGAGGACTTCCCGCAGTACCTCGACTCCGTCATCAACTGGATCAACACCCACTTCAACACCGATCTGCGGCGGGTGGACGTCCAGGAGGGGCTGCTGCGCTCCGACTGGCTGCGCAACTACGTGCAGAACAGCGCGAGCGGTGTCCTGGACGTCTCCGCCCAGGTGCTCGGCGGCCTGTTCCAGCTGCTGACGATCACGCTGTTCTCGTTCTACTTCGCCGCGGACGGCCCGCGCCTGCGGCGGGCCCTGTGCTCCGTGCTGCCGCCGGCCCGGCAGGCCGAGGTGCTGCGTGCCTGGGAGATCGCCGTCAACAAGACCGGCGGTTATCTGTACTCGCGCGGTCTGATGGCGCTGATCTCGGGCATAGCCCACTACGTCCTGCTGGCCGGACTGGACGTGCCGTACGCGCCCGTGCTCGCCGTGTGGGTGGGGCTGGTCTCGCAGTTCATCCCCACCATCGGCACCTATCTCGCCGGTGCCCTGCCCATGCTGATCGCGTTCACCGTCGACCCCTGGTACGCGCTCTGGGTGCTGATCTTCGTCGTGGTCTACCAGCAGTTCGAGAACTACGTCCTGCAGCCCAAGCTGACCTCCAAGACCGTCGACATCCACCCCGCCGTCGCCTTCGGCTCGGTGATCGCGGGCACCGCCCTGCTCGGTGCGGTGGGCGCCCTGATCGCCATTCCGGCGGTCGCCACGCTCCAGGCGTTCCTGGGCGCCTATGTGAAGCGGTACGACGTCACGGACGACCCGCGGGTCCACGGGCACCGGGACCGGGGCGCCGGGCGCGGGCTCGTCGCGCGGCTGCGCGAGGCGTGGGGCCGGCAGACCGGGGGCTCGGCTGGACGGTCCGGGTCGGGCTCGGGAGAGGGGTCGGGCCCGGGGGCCGAGGACGGGCCGGGACCGGACGCGGACCCGGGGGACTCGGGGGACCAGGAGAACCCCGGGGGACCGGGGCCGGGGGCTTCCTGAGGGCCTGCCCGGGGAGGGGCGTGGCGCGCTTGACACGAAAATCGAACATCCATTCTTATGGAGGCTCCGGCAGGCCACTCGGTGGGCGTTTCGCCATGGTTCGGTGGGAGATGTCCCCGAGTTATCCACAGGCTGGACGGGCGTCGGGGCGCGTTGTCAGTGGCAGGCGTTAGCGTCTTTGACGTGAAGCGATCGACTCAAGCAAACCGGGTGGAACCCATGGCAGGAACCGACCGCGAGAAGGCCCTGGATGCCGCTCTCGCACAGATTGAACGGCAATTCGGCAAGGGCGCGGTCATGCGCATGGGCGAGCGGTCGATGGAGCCGATCGAGGTCATCTCGACCGGATCGACCGCCCTCGACGTCGCCCTCGGCGTCGGCGGCCTGCCGCGCGGCCGTGTGGTGGAGATCTACGGACCGGAGTCCTCCGGTAAGACGACCCTGACCCTGCACGCCGTGGCCAACGCGCAGAAGGCCGGCGGCCAGGTCGCCTTCGTGGACGCGGAGCACGCGCTCGACCCCGAGTACGCGAAGAAGCTCGGCGTCGACATCGACAACCTGATCCTGTCCCAGCCGGACAACGGCGAGCAGGCACTCGAGATCGTGGACATGCTGGTCCGCTCCGGCGCCCTCGACCTCATCGTCATCGACTCCGTCGCCGCGCTCGTCCCGCGCGCGGAGATCGAGGGCGAGATGGGCGACAGCCACGTCGGTCTCCAGGCCCGTCTGATGAGCCAGGCCCTGCGGAAGATCACCAGCGCGCTCAACCAGTCCAAGACCACGGCGATCTTCATCAACCAGCTCCGCGAGAAGATCGGCGTGATGTTCGGCTCCCCGGAGACCACGACCGGTGGCCGGGCGCTGAAGTTCTACGCCTCGGTGCGCATCGACATCCGCCGCATCGAGACCCTGAAGGACGGCACGGAGGCGGTCGGCAACCGCACCCGTTGCAAGGTCGTCAAGAACAAGGTGGCGCCGCCCTTCAAGCAGGCCGAGTTCGACATCCTCTACGGCCAGGGCATCTCCCGCGAGGGCGGCCTGATCGACATGGGCGTGGAGCACGGCTTCGTCCGCAAGGCCGGCGCCTGGTACACGTACGAGGGCGACCAGCTCGGCCAGGGCAAGGAGAACGCCCGCAACTTCCTGAAGGACAACCCCGACCTCGCCAACGAGATCGAGAAGAAGATCAAGGAGAAGCTGGGCGTCGGCGTACGTCCGGAGGAGCCCGCGACCGAGCCGGGCGCGGACGCCGCTGCCGCCACCTCGGACGACGCCGCGAAGTCGGTGCCCGCGCCGGCGGCCAAGGCAGCCAAGACCAAGGCCGCGGCTGCCAAGAGCTGATCCGTGACACGGCGAACGGACTGGGCCGAGTACACCGACCACCCGGAGGCCCCGCGCGGGTGGGGGAGAGCCGACGAGGGCTCCTCCGGGACGGGCGGGTACACCCCCGGCGGGGACCCGGCCCATGACGCGGACGGGGGGATCGACAGCGGGGCCCAGGGGGAGGGCGGCCCGGCGTACGACGGTGCCGCTGCCTCCCGCGGAGGCTCCCGTCGCGGGCGGAACCGCGGCGGGGCATGGGGTGGTTCGGACGGCCCGGAAGGCCCGCGCGGGCGACGCCGGCGCGGACGTACGGAGCCGTCCGGCGAGGACGGTGGCGCCACTTCCTCGTCGAGGGCCGAGGAGGGGACGCCTCCGGGGGACCCGGTCGAGCGGGCACGGGCGATCTGCCTGCGCCTGCTCACCGGGACCCCGCGCACGCGCAAGCAGCTCGCCGACGCCCTGCGCCAGCGGGAGATCCCGGACGACGCCGCCGAGGAGGTGCTGTCCAGGTTCGAGGAGGTCGGGCTGATCGACGACAGCGCGTTCGCGGACGCCTGGGTGGAGTCCCGGCACCACGGCCGGGGGCTCGCGCGTCGGGCACTCGCCAGGGAGCTGCGCACCAAGGGCGTGGACTCCGCGCTGATCGACGAGGCCGTCTCCCAGCTCGACTCCGAGCAGGAGGAGGCGACCGCCCGTGAACTCGTCGCACGCAAGCTGCGCTCCACCCGCGGACTCGACCGTGACAAGCGCCTGCGCCGCCTCGCGGGCATGCTCGCCCGCAAGGGCTACCCCGAGGGCATGGCCCTGCGGGTGGTCCGGCAGGCCCTGGAGGAGGAGGGCGAGGACACCGACTTCCTGGGGGACGAGGGGGCCTGAGGTCCGGCCGGAACCGGACATGCCGGGCGTGCGGTACACGGTGGACGCGCGGGGGCGCCCATCGCGTACGGGCTCGGCTCGCGTCCGGCTTCGGGCATCGGCGGGGAACTCGGCCGGCCCGGGCCGGCCGGGAGCTCAGGAGGTGCCCTGGTCCTCCGCACCCGGCGTCACCGGCAGCCCCGCCGCGCGCCAGGCCTGGAAGCCGCCGACCAGGTCGGTGGCCCGGTGCAGTCCCAGGCGGTGCAGCGACTCGGCCGCCAGGCTCGACGCGTAGCCCTCGTTGCAGAGCACCACGACCCGCAGGTCATGGCTCGTGGCCTCGGGGAGGCGATGACTGCCCTGAGGATCGAGCCGCCACTCCAGCTCGTTGCGCTCGACGACCAGCGCGCCCGGGATCAGACCGTCCCGTTCGCGCAGGGCCGCGTACCGGATGTCGACCAGTACGGCCTCACCGTCCTCGGCGGCCGTGTAGGCGTCCCGCGGCTCGATCCGCTCGTAGCCCGCGCGCACCCGCTCCAGCAACGCGTCGATACCGACGGGCCGTTCACCCCTGCTCCGCGTACCGCTCATCGTCGTTCCCCTCCGCTCCGGCGCTCGCTCACTGCCAGTCCTCGGGCTGCTCGACCTGTTCCAGACGCAGCACCGGTCCGCTCCGGCTGAACCGGCGGATGAGCGGGAGAGGCGGGTAGTAGGCGTGCACGGAGATCGCGTGCCGCTCGGTCGACTCGTTGAGGACCTCGTGCACATGGTGACGGCCGAAGGCGCGGCCCTGGCCGGCGGGCAGCCGGCGTGAGCGGTCCACGTCGTCGGCCAGTTCCAGGGTCTTCCAGCCGCCGGCCGGGAGCCGGACGGCCAGGGAGTGCTCGGTGAGTTCACCGGAGGCCGTGACGAACGCACCGACCGACTCGGCGTGGTCGTGCCACCCGGTGCCGGTGCCAGGGGGCCAGCCGATCAGCCATGCCTCGCTGCCGCCGGGGCCTTCGAGCCGTACCCAGGTGCGGCCCTCGGGGTCCAGCGGGAGCGAGGCGATCAACTCGGCGTCCGCGGCGGCGCGCCGTACGAAGTCGAGGAGGTCCGCCTGCGTCGGCGCGGAGGCCGGGGAGGGGACGTCGGCCGTGGAGTCCTGCGGCGAGGAGGCAACGGCGGCAGGGGAGACAGACAAGGGGCACCGTCCTGAAGGGAGTTCGCGAAGAGCGCGCGGCAGCGCGAACGAAGGTCGCGGCGCACGCGGAAGGAGAAGAGGCGAAGTCAGCAGGACGGACGACACACGCAGCCCGCATAGCGGACGAGGTCCATATGGACCCTCCGCCACAGGCGCACACAGGTGTCGGTCACGATCGGGAGTACACCACGCCGGTCGGGACCGGTCAACTCACCGTCACTATGCGGACCGCACAGTGACGGTGAGTGCCGCTCCCGTGTACGAAGCAGGCACGGCGGAGGACGACGGGGCGAGGCGTCAGCGGGAAGCGGCTCCGGCCCGTTCCGCACCCGCCTGGGCCTGTGACCCTGCCTGTGTCCGGGCCTGGGATGTGGCCGGTCCGCCGAGGGCGGCCTCGGCCGCCGCGTAGAGATCCGCGGGCCGTACCCCGCCGAGGGCGGTCACGAGGTGCCCGTCGGGGCGCACCAGCAGCACCGAGTGCGCGGCGGCGCCCGGGTAGCTCTCCGCGACCAGCAGTTCGGCCCGGTACGGCAACGCCGTCACCGCCGCGGCCAGGCGCGGCATGATGCCGGCGGTCGCCCAGTGCTTGCGGTCCCACACGCCCGTGCCCGGCGCGATGAGGACGACGAGCAGCGCACCGCGCCCGAGCCGGTCCCGGAGCCGGGCGAAGGAGCCGTCCTCGGCGGTGACCCGCACGTCCGCGACGGGAGCACCGCGCGGCGTGTCGACAGGGACCTCGCCCTCCAGCGGGCCCGGGGCGAGCGGTGAGTCGGCGTACGTCCCCGGCGCTCCGACAGGGCCCTGGCCCAGATGCCCGTCCATCAGCAGGGCCTCGTGCCCCCGGGCCGAACCCGGCATGAGCGTCCGCAGCCCGCCGCCGGAGCGCAGGAGTGGAAGCGCCTGGTCGGCGGCCCGCAGCCGGGCGGCGACGGCCGTGCGCCGCTCGGTCTGGTAGGAGTCGAGCAGCGCCTCGTGCGTGCCGTGGTGCCAGGCGGGGGCCAGCTTCCAGGCGAGGTTGTCGGCGTCGCGCAGCCCCTCGTCGAGGCCGTGCGTGCCGAGGGTGCCCAGGCAGTGGGCGGCGTCGCCCGCGAGGAGGACACGACCGGCGCGCCAGCGGCGGGCGAGCCGGTGGTGGACGGTGTGCACCCCGGTGTCGAGCAGGTCGTACGGCGGTGTCGCGCCGTCGCACCAGCCGGCGAGGGTCTCCCGGATGTGCGTGACCAGCAGTTCCGGCGTGACGAGGTCCTTGCCCGGTGGCAGCAGCCAGTCCAGGCGCCAGACGCCGTCGGGGAGCGGGCGTCCGGTGATCTCGCCGGCCGACGGGGCGGACATCCGCCACGGCGGCATGCGGTGGAGCAACGCGTGGCCCTTCCAGGGGAGTTCCACGCGGAGTGCGGCCACGGCGTGCCGTTCGACGGCGGTGCGGCCGGGGAAGCGGATGTCCTGGAGCTTGCGGACGGTCGAGCGCGGGCCGTCGCAGCCGACCACGTAACTGCCGCGCCACCAGGTCCCCTGGGGGCCGCGGGTGTGCACGGTGACGCCGGAGGGCTCCTGCTCCATCGCGTCCAGACGGCTGTCCACGGCGAGCTTGACGAGCGGTTCGCCGGCGAGGGCGGTGCGCAGGGCGCCGGTGAGGGCGTGCTGGGCGATGTGCAGCGGGGCCGGGTTCGGGTGCCCCTCGGGCCGCGCGGCGGCGTCCTCGAACGAGACCTCGCGCGTCACCTGCTTGCGCCGCATCGACCGCCATCCGGCCCAGCGGGTGC
Source organism: Streptomyces sp. NPDC059852 (assembly GCF_042731455.1). Classification (NCBI taxonomy): domain Bacteria; kingdom Bacillati; phylum Actinomycetota; class Actinomycetes; order Kitasatosporales; family Streptomycetaceae; genus Streptomyces; species Streptomyces sp. NPDC059852. Next base: position 41,259 of record NZ_JBHWJK010000028.1, read on the forward strand.
CGAGCGCGTCGAGCGGGGCGCCGGTGAGGCGTTCCACGAGGGCGGTGGTGTCCTCCTGGAGGACGACGGTGCGGGCGAGACGCGGTTCGTCCTTGCCGGTGCCCTCGTCGAGGACGACGCAGGGCACCTCCTGACGGGCCAGTGCCAGGGCGAGGGTGAGCCCGACGGGCCCCGCGCCGACGATGATCACCGGGTCCACGGCGCGGCGCCCCCTGCCCGCAACGGTGTCCCGAGGGACGCGAGTGAACAAGAAGATGGAGCAGGGTGCACGATCACAGAACGTATGCAACCCATTGCCAGTGTTTGCGTCAAGTGACGGAAGGCTGTGGCGATCATGTCATCGGACGCGGGGTGGTTCAGGTGGGGCTCCGGGGTGCGGGAGAGCAGAGAGGGCAGCGGCGATCAAGCCACTGCCCTCTCTGCCACACCGTTGGTCGGCTAGCGCTCTGCCCCGGTCCCGAAGGTCCCGCCTGTGGCGGCCGGGTTCAGTTCCTCCATGTCCTCGGCCCCGAGGACGGCGCCCGTGCTGCGCTTGCTCCGCCGCAGTCGCTTCTCGAGCCAGCTCGCGAAGCTGGTGAGCGCGAAGTTCAGGACGATGAAGATGATCGCCACGACGACGAAGCTGGGGATGACGTTGGCGTAGAAGGCCGCCAGCGTCGCACGCGAGTTGAGCAGTTCGGTGAATCCGATCATCACGCCACCGAGTGCCGTGTCCTTCACGATGACCACGAGCTGGCTGACGATGGCCGGAAGCATGGCGGTGACGGCCTGTGGCAGCAGGATGGTCCGCATCGTCTGGCCCTTGCGCAGGCCGATCGCCATGGCGGCCTCCGACTGCCCCTTGGGCAGGGAGAGGATGCCGGCACGTACGACCTCGGCGAGGACGGATGCGTTGTAGAGGACCAGGCCGGTGACGACCGCGTACAGGGGCCGCTGCTCACTGCTGACGTCCGTCCAGCGGTTGTAGAACTCGTTGGCGAACAGCATCAGCAGCAGGACCGGGATGGCCCGGAAGAACTCGACCACCCACGCGGCCGGAAGTCGTACCCACCTATGGTCGGAGAGGCGTGCGATACCAAAGAGCGCGCCCAGCGGAAGGCCGATCACCATGGCCAGGGCCGCCGCCTTCAGCGTGTTGCCGAGTCCGGGCAGCAGGTAGGTCGTCCATGCCTCCGACTGGGTGAACGGCTTCCACAGGGCCCACTCCAGCTGGTCCTTCTCGTCCAGCGTGTGCCATATGAACCAGACGAGCAGCGCGAGCAGGGCGAAGAAGATCACCGAGACGACCACGTTGCGCCGCTTGGCGCGGGGCCCCGGAGCGTCGTAGAGAACGGAACTCATCGCTTCACCGCCAGTCGCTTGCTCAGCCAGCCGAGGAACAGGCCGGTGGGCAGGGTCAGGACCACGAAACCGAAGGCGAAGACCGCACCGATGAGTACCGTCTCAGCTTCGTTCTCGATCATGGTCTTCATCAGATAGGCGGCTTCGGCGACACCGATCGCGGCCGCCACCGTGGTGTTCTTGGTCAGGGCGATCAACACGTTGGCCAGCGGGCCGACGACCGACCGGAGGGCCTGCGGCAGGATGATGAGCCGAAGCGTCTGCGTGAACGTGAGCCCGATGGCGCGAGCCGCCTCGGCCTGCCCCATCGGCACGGTGTTGATGCCGGAACGGATCGCCTCGCAGACGAAGGCCGCCGTGTACGCGACGAAACCGAGGATCGCCAGGCGGAAGCCCCGGACGGCGAAGTCGGAGGCGCCCATCGTCACACCGAAGATGTCGGCGAGACCGAGCGAGGTGAAGATGATGATGACCGTCAGGGGGATGTTCCGGACGATGTTCACGTAGGCGGTACCGAACCCGCGCATGAGCGGGACCGGGCTGACCCGCATCGCCGCGAGGATCGTGCCCAGGATCATCGAACCGATGGCGGAGAAGAAGGTGAGCTTCACCGTCATCCAGAAGGCACCCAACAGGGTCGGGTCGTTGTAGTCAGAAAGAAAGTCGAACACGATCTCCCGCGCTTCCGGGTGGGTGGCGTGTGTGGATAGCGCGGCGCGCCGCCGCCCTGATCGCGGTGGACGGCGGCGCGCCGGTGGACCCGTGCGCTACTTGACGATGTTGCCGATCTTCGGCGCGGGCTCGTTCTTGTAGTTGGCGGGACCGAAGTTGGCCTCGACGGCCTTGTCCCAGGCACCGTCCTTGACCATCTTCTCCAGGGCGGCGTTGATCTTGTTCAGGGTCTCGGTGTCACCCTTCTTCACGCCGATGCCGTAGTTCTCGTTGCTCAGCTTCAGTCCGGCGAGCTTGAACTTGCCCTTGTACTGGGCCTGGGCGGCGTAGCCGGCGAGGATCGAGTCGTCCGTGGTCAGCGCGTCCACAGAGCCGCTCTGCAGACCGGCGAGGCACTCGGAGTAGCCGCTGGTCTCCTTGAGGTTGGCCTTCGGGGCGAAGTCGTTCTTGACGTTCTGGGCCGAGGTGGAGCCGGTCACCGAGCACAGGTTCTTGCCGTTGAGGTCGGTGGCCTCGGAGATGTCGGAGTCCGACTTGACGAGCAGGTCCTGGTGGGCCAGCAGGTACGGGCCGGCGAAGTCCACCTTCTCCTTGCGCTCGTCGGTGATCGAGTACGTCGCCGCGATCATCTTGACGTCACCACGGGCGAGCGCGTTCTCGCGGTCCGCGCTCTTCGTCTCGACGAACTCGATCTGGTCGGCGTTGTAGCCGAGCTCCTTGGCGACGTACGTGGCGACGTCCACGTCGAAGCCGGAGAACTTGCCGCCCGGCTCCTTCAGACCCAGACCAGGCTGGTCGTACTTGATACCGATCTTGATCTTGTCGCCCCCACCGGAGCCCGACCCGCCCTCGTTGTCGCTGTCGCCGCCGCAGGCGGTGGCGGTGAGGGTGAGGACGAGTGCCGTGGCGGCCGCGGCGGAGACCTTGCGGAGCTTCATGGTGAACATCCTTTGTGTGATGAAGAGACACGTGCCCTGAAGACGGGCCGGCGGGTGACGCAGGGCGTCGGCTGCGGGGCGCAGTCCGTCAGTGGTGCAGGATCTTGGACAGGAAGTCCTTCGCGCGGTCGCTGCGCGGGGCGCTGAAGAACTGGTCGGGCACGGCCTCCTCGACGATCTTGCCGTCGGCCATGAAGACCACCCGGTTGGCAGCCGAGCGCGCGAAGCCCATCTCGTGGGTGACCACGATCATGGTCATGCCGTCGCGGGCCAGCTGCTGCATGACCTCGAGGACCTCGTTGATCATCTCCGGGTCGAGCGCCGACGTGGGCTCGTCGAAGAGCATGACCTTGGGGTCCATGGCCAGGGCCCGGGCGATGGCGACGCGCTGCTGCTGCCCGCCGGAGAGCTGCGCGGGGTACTTGTCCGCCTGGGTCCCCACGCCCACGCGGTCCAGCAGCTGCCGGGCCTTCTCCTCGGCCTTCTTCTTGTCCGCCTTGCGGACCTTGATCTGCCCCAGCATCACGTTCTCGAGCACGGTCTTGTGCGCGAAGAGGTTGAAGCTCTGGAAGACCATGCCGACGTCGGCGCGCAGCCGGGCCAGCTCCTTGCCCTCCTGCGGCAGCGGCTTGCCGTCGATGGTGATCGAGCCGGAGTCGATCGTCTCGAGGCGGTTGATGGTGCGGCACAGGGTGGACTTGCCGGACCCGGAGGGCCCGATGACGACGACGACCTCGCCGCGGGCGATCGTCAGATCGATGTCCTGGAGCACGTGCAACGCGCCGAAGTGCTTGTTCACATCTTTCAGGACCACAAGGTCGCCGGACGCGGCCACGTCGTCCTTGGCCACCGATACTTCGGTCATCGCTCTCAGGCTCCGTCCTCCTCGGTTTCGGAGGACAGTAGTGACCGTTCCCGACCTGCGTCATCAGTTCTGAGGTGAATCTGAGCATCACGATCCGATAGCAATCGGACACGCGTCGTAGTACCGGCCAACGTGCGCGTACCGGCTGCATAACGGAAACAGCGAGCAACCGGAACCCTCTTGACGGCGTCCTCGTCCATCAGCGTGACTGCCATGTGCACGCGCGGGGCCCCCGGACCCCTGTCCCCCCGAAACGTACGCCCGGTGAACCGAAGGAGGCACGGATGAGACTGCTGCTCGTCGAGGACGACAACCACGTCGCCGCCGCGCTGTCCGCGGTCCTCGCCCGGCACGGTTTCGACGTCACGCACGCCCGCAGCGGCGAGGAAGCCCTGCAGGCGCTGGTCCCGGAGGGCAACGGCTTCGGCGTCGTCCTGCTCGACCTCGGCCTGCCCGACCAGGACGGCTACGAGGTCTGCGGCAAGATCCGCAAGCGCACCAGCACCCCGGTGATCATGGTGACCGCACGCTCCGACGTCCGCTCCCGCATCCACGGGCTGAACCTCGGCGCCGACGACTACGTGGTGAAGCCGTACGACACCGGGGAGCTGCTCGCCCGGATCCACGCCGTCAGCCGGCGCAGCGTGCCCGAGGACGCCGCGACCGGCGGCGAGGGCGTGCTGCGCCTGGGTGCCGTGCACATAGAGCTGCCCACCCGCCAGGTCAGCGTGGAGGGCTCGGTCGTCCAGCTCACGCGCAAGGAGTTCGACCTGCTCGCCCTCCTCGCGCAGCGCCCCGGCGTCGTCTTCCGCCGGGAACAGATCATCAGCGAGGTCTGGCGGACGAGCTGGGAGGGGACCGGACGCACCCTGGAGGTGCATGTGGCGTCCCTGCGCGCCAAGTTGCGGATGCCGGCGCTGATCGAGACCGTGCGCGGGGTCGGGTACCGGCTCGTGGCCCCGGCGGCGTAGCGGGCCAGGGTGCGCACTCGGCTTCTCCCGCTGCTCATCGTCCTCATGGCGGCCGTGCTGCTCGCGCTCGGCGTGCCGCTCGCGGTGAGCCTGGCCGCCGCCCAGCAGCAGAAGGTCGTCGTCGACAGGATCGACGACACGGCGTACTTCGCGGCCATCGCGCGGCCCGCCACCGACGCCACCGCCGGCTCCCGTGACGTCCTCGGCGTCCTCAGCCGGGAACTGGAGAACTACCACGAGGTCTACGGCATCCGCGCCGGTGTCTTCCTGCCCAACGACACCCCGCTGGCCAGTGGGCCCGCCACCTGGTTCCTGCCCGGGAGCGGCGAGGTCCGCGACGCCTTCGAGGAGTCCCTGCTCAGCCGGCGCAGCCACGACCCGCAGCAGGTCTGGCCCTGGCAGCGCGGCCGGCTGGTCGTCGCCTCACCGGTGATCCGCGACGGTGACGTCGTCGCCGTCGTGGTCACCGACTCGCCCACCGGGCCGATGCGGTCCAGGATCCTGGACGGCTGGCTGATCATCGGCGCCGGTCTGACCGCCGCCATGCTGGTGGCCGTCGGAGCCGCCCTCCGGCTGACCGGCTGGGTGCTCAGACCGGTACGGGTCCTCGACGTCACCACGCACGAGATCGCGAGCGGACGCCTGAAGTCCCGGGTCGCCGTGGCCAGCGGACCGCCGGAACTGCGGCGGCTGGCGCGGTCGTTCAACGAGATGGCCGACAACGTCGAGGACGTCCTCGAACAGCAGCGTGCCTTCGTCGCCGACGCCTCCCACCAACTGCGCAACCCGCTCGCCGCCCTGCTGCTGCGCATCGAACTGCTCGCGTTCGAACTGCCCGAGGGCAACGAGGAGATCGCCTCGGTCCAGGCCGAGGGCCGGCGTCTGGCCCAGGTCCTCGACGACCTGCTCGACCTGGCCCTCGCCGAACACACCGAGGCCGACGTCCGGCTGACCGACATCGGCGCGCTCACCGCCGAGCGCGTCGCCGCCTGGGCGCCGACCGCCGAGGCGAAGGGCGTACGGCTGCGCGGGACCTGCCCGGCCACCACCGCCTGGGCCGACCCGGTGGCCCTGTCCAGCGCGCTGGACGCCGTGATCGACAACGCGGTGAAGTTCACTCCGCGGGACGAGAGCGTCGAGGTGACCGTCGCGTCCGACGGCGACATGTCGACGATCGAGGTGGCCGACCGCGGACCCGGCCTCACCGACGAGGAGCTCGCCCGCATCGGCGACCGCTTCTGGCGCAGCGGACGCCACCAGAACGTCAAGGGCTCGGGCCTCGGCCTGTCGATCTCGCGGGCCCTGCTCGCGGCGGGCGGCGGCACGCTCGCGTACGCCCACCACGAGCCGCACGGCCTGCGCGTGACGGTGACCCTGCCGAGGACCGGCCCGGCCACCTGACGACGCTTCCGGAACCGCCCTAGGGCTTCACCGACCGGTAGTACCGCCGCGCGCCCTCGTGCAGGCCCAGCGGGTCCGTGTAGATCGCCGTGCGCAGGTCCACGAGCTGCGCGGAGTGCACATGCGCGCCGATGCCGTCGCGGCTCTTGATCACGGTCCGGGTCAGCCACTCGGTGAGCCGGGGGTCCATGTCCTCGCGGGTGATGAGCAGGTTCGAGACGGCGATGGTCGGCACCGTGCTGCCGTTCTGGACGGTGGGGTAGGCCGACTCCGGCATGTTCGTCGCCCGGTAGAAGTGGGCCGCGTCGCCCTGGGCATGCACCTTGGCGACGAGGTCGGCGTCGATCGGCACGAACCGGAACGAGGACGTCTCCGCGATCTTCTTCAGGCCGTTCGTGGGCACCCCGCTGGACCAGAAGAACGCGTCGAGCTCGTGCCCGAGCCGCCCGGGGCCGGTGTCGATGCCGTCCGAGCGGGGCGTGATGTCCTTCTCCGGGTCGATGCCCGCCGCCTCCAGCACCCGGGTGGCGATCAGCCGGACCCCGGAGTCCGGCAGCCCTATGGCCACCCGCTTGCCCTTGAGGTCGGCGACGGAACGGATGTCCGAGTCGGGCGGCACGACGAGCTGGACGTAGTCGTCGTAGAGGCGGGCCACCCCGCGGAGCCGGTCCATGACCGGCTCGCCGCCGATCCGGTAGGTGTCCACGGCGTCGGCGGCGGCGATCGTGAAGTCGGCCCGGCCGGTCGCCACCCGCTCGACGTTCTCCTGCGACCCGTCGCTGGTCAGCAGCCGCACCTTCAGCTGCGGCATGTCATTGGCCAGCTCCTCGCGCAGCAGCTCGCCGTACTCCTGGTACACACCCGCGCGCGTGCCCGTGCTGAACGTGATCGTGCCGCTCGGCGGGTCCTCGCCCAGGGGCAGCATCCACCACAGCAGCAGCCCGAGGGCCACGACGCCGGCGGCCGCGCCCTGGAGGGCCCGGCGCCTGCTGATGCGGGTGAGAGCTGTGGACATGGCCGCGATCCTGCCAGCCGCCGCACCCGCTGACCAGGGCCGGGGTCACAGACGGGGCCCGGACCGGTGCCCGCCGGTCGCTACAGTCGGCCGCATGAGTCCCTCTCCCGCCGACCTGGTCCGCGAGTTCCACCTGGCCTTCGGGCTCGCCGCCCGCACCACCCCGACGGAGGTGGCGCCGGAGCTCGCCGCCCACCGGGGAGAGCTGCTCGCCGAGGAGGCCGCGGAGGTCGCCGAGGTCTCCGTCACCGGCCCCCTCGACCGGCTCGCGCACGAGCTGGCGGACGTCGTGTACGTGGCCTACGGCACCGCCCTCGTGCACGGCATCGACCTGGACGCCGTCCTGGCCGAGATCCACCGCTCGAACATGACCAAGCTCGGCCCGGACGGCCAGGTCGCCCGCCGGGCCGACGGCAAGGTCCTCAAGGGCGACCACTACGAGGCACCGGACGTGGGCGCCGTACTGCGCCGCCAGGGATGGAAGGGCACCCCCTAGGTCGTGTCCGCAAAGTCCCGCCTGCCGCCCGGCGCCCGGCACGCTCCCCCGAGCTCTTCGAGCAGGGGGGACCCCCACTCGCCGCACCGGCCGCCCACCCGCGTACAACCAGTACGCGGGCGCCCGTCCGGCACACCGAGAGCACGCACCGGACACCGCTCGGCCCGCCCTACGGGCGAACGACGGGACTTCGCGGACCCGCCCTAGGCATACGGGACACCGGGGAGAGCGGGCCGTACGACCGCATACCCTTGTCCCATGAGCAGCAGCGACCGGAGCCAGGCAGTGGGCGTCAGGACATACGAGGTACGCACCTACGGGTGCCAGATGAACGTCCACGATTCCGAGCGATTGTCCGGTCTGCTGGAGGACGCCGGGTACGTCCGCGCGCCCGAGGGCTCCGACGGCGACGCCGACGTCGTCGTCTTCAACACCTGCGCGGTCCGTGAGAACGCCGACAACAAGTTGTACGGCAACCTCGGGCACCTCGCGCCGAAGAAGGCGAGCCGGCCGGGCATGCAGATCGCCGTCGGCGGCTGCCTCGCCCAGAAGGACCGCGACACCATCGTCAAGCGGGCCCCCTGGGTCGACGTGGTCTTCGGCACGCACAACATCGGCAAGCTGCCCGTCCTGCTGGAACGCGCGCGCGTGCAGGAGGAGGCGCAGGTCGAGATCGCCGAGTCGCTGGAGGAGTTCCCCTCCACGCTGCCGACCCGGCGCGAGAGCGCCTACGCGGCCTGGGTGTCGATCTCCGTCGGCTGCAACAACACCTGCACCTTCTGCATCGTCCCGGCCCTGCGCGGCAAGGAGAAGGACCGCCGCCCCGGCGACATCCTCGCCGAGGTCGAGGCGCTGGTCGCCGAGGGCGTCAGCGAGATCACCCTGCTCGGGCAGAACGTCAACGCCTACGGCTCGGACATCGGCGACCGCGAGGCGTTCAGCAAGCTGCTGCGGGCCTGCGGGAACATCGAGGGCCTGGAGCGCGTCCGCTTCACCTCGCCGCACCCGCGCGACTTCACCGACGACGTGATCGCCGCCATGGCCGAGACGCCGAACGTGATGCCGCAGCTGCACATGCCGCTCCAGTCCGGCTCGGACACCGTCCTCAAGGCGATGCGCCGCTCCTACCGCCAGGAGCGCTACCTCGGCATCATCGAGAAGGTCCGCGCCGCCATCCCGCACGCCGCGATCACCACCGACATCATCGTGGGCTTCCCCGGCGAGACCGAGGAGGACTTCGAGCAGACGCTGCACGTGGTGCGCGAGGCGCGCTTCGCGCAGGCGTTCACGTTCCAGTACTCCAAGCGCCCCGGCACCCCGGCGGCCACGATGGACGGCCAGATCCCCAAGAAGGTCGTCCAGGAGCGGTACGAGCGGCTGGTCGCCCTCCAGGAGGAGATCTCCTGGGAGGAGAACAAGAAGCAGGTCGGCCGCACCCTGGAGCTGATGGTCGCCGAGGGCGAGGGCCGCAAGGACGACGCCACGCACCGCCTCTCCGGCCGCGCCCCCGACAACCGCCTCGTGCACTTCACCAAGCCGGACCAGGAGGTCCGCCCCGGTGACGTGGTGACCGTCGAGATCACCTACGCCGCCCCGCACCACCTCCTCGCCGAGGGCCCCGTCCTCGACGTGCGCCGTACGCGCGCGGGCGACGCCTGGGAGAAGCGCAACGCCGCCGAGCAGGCCAAGCCGGCCGGTGTGCTGCTGGGCCTGCCCAAGGTGGGCGTGCCCGAGCCGCTGCCGGTGGCCACCTCGGGCTGCGCGATCGACTGACGGCGCCGAGGGAGCCGTCCCGGGCAGCCGTGAGGCGCCGCAGTAGGCTGCCGATCATGCTTGTCGCCGCCGCAGTCTGCCCGTGCCCGCCCCTCCTCGTGCCCGAGGTCGCGGCGGGCGCCGCCCCCGAGCTGGACGCCGCGCGGGCCGCGTGCGCGGACGCGCTCGGGGTGCTCGCCGCCGCCCGGCCGGACCTGCTGGTGGTGGTCGGGCCCGCCGAGGAGACCGGGACGAGCCCGCAGGGCACGCCGGGTGACTTCCGGGGCTTCGGTGTGGACGTCGGCGTACGCCTGGGTGCGGGAGCCGACGGAGCGGAGCCCCAGGGCGTGCTTCCGCCGTCCCTGGCCGTCGCCGCCTGGCTGCTGGAGCGCACCGGCCGGCCGGACGCCCCGATCGAGGGACTCGGCGTGGGGGAACCGACGAGCGCCGAGCGGTGTATCCGGACGGGGAGGGAACTCGCCGCCCGGGCCGGCCGGGTGGCGCTGCTGGTGATGGGAGACGCCAGCGCCTGCCGCACGCTGAAGGCGCCCGGCTATCTGGACGAGCGGGCGGCGCCCTTCGACGCGTCCGTCGCGCGGGCGCTGGGTTCGGCCGACGTGTCCGCCCTCAAGGAACTGGACATCGCGCTGGCCCGGGAGCTGCAGGTGTCGGGCCGGGCCCCGTGGCAGGTCCTGGCGGGCGCCGCCGAGGAGGCGGACCTGGCGGGTGCCCTGCTGTACGAGGACGCGCCGTACGGCGTCGGCTACCTGGTCGCCACCTGGTCGTAGAGGCCGGTCCGGCCGGGCACGGCGAACGGCCGCGCGCCCGAAGGCCGCGGCCGTCCGTGAAGGTGCCGGTCAGGTGGTCGGCGGCGGGGCGTCCGGCGGTGGTGTGCCCCCGCCCGTCGCCGGACCGTCGTCCTTGTGCGCGAGGCGGCCCATGGCTCCGTGTGCCTTGCCCGTCCCCGAGTGGATCTTGTCGGTGTACTTGCCCTTGGTCCGCTCGTCGACGACCTTGGCGGCCTTGTCGAGGCCGTGGTGCACCTTGTCCTCGTGCCGCTGTGCGAAGTCGGAGACCTTGTCCTTGGCCGGGGCGATCCTGGCTTTCAGGTTGTCCATCAGACCCATGCTTCACCTTCCCGCGCGGGGCAGTTACCTGCGGGCGCCCTCACCGGTCTCGCTGTCGGCGGCCTCGTCGGCGGACTGCTGCTTGGGGATCTCGACGCCGTCGTCGGTGCCGGTCCCCTCGGTGTCGGCGGCCGCCGCGGGGGCCGTCTCCTCCACCTCGGCGCCCGACGGACCCGAGGGCTCCGCCGCCTCAGCCGCAGGCTCGGCCGTCTCCGTACCGGCCTCGGCCTCGGCGGACGACGCCTCCTCCGAGACCTTCGACCTGCCAAAAATCCGTGCGAAAACGCCCATATCCACTCCATACGGTACTCGTGCGGGCGAAATCCCGCGTCGTCCGGTGCGTCCGTTTGCGCCCCCGGGTCGCCGCCCCCACCGAATCGGCGGCGAAAACCTCGCAACAGGCAACGACCCCGCACACGGACCGTCACGTAACTCGTTCGAGACCACCCCTCGAGGTTTGCGAGACTGGGGCGGTGAGCAGTGCACCCTCCTCCCCGCGCGTCATCGCCGTCGTCGGACCCACCGCGGCCGGAAAGTCCGATCTGGGCGTCTTCCTGGCGCAGCGACTCGGCGGCGAAGTCGTCAACGCCGACTCCATGCAGCTCTACCGGGGGATGGACATCGGCACCGCCAAGCTGACGCCCGAGGAGCGCCAGGGCGTCCCGCACCACCTGCTGGACATCTGGGACGTCACGGTCACCGCCTCCGTCGCCGAGTACCAGCGCCTCGCCCGCGCGCGTATCGACGCCCTGCTCGCCGAGGGACGCTGGCCCGTCCTGGTCGGCGGATCGGGACTCTACGTCCGGGGCGCCGTCGACAACCTCGAGTTCCCCGGCACCGACCCCGAGGTCCGGGCCCGGCTGGAGGAGGAGCTGGCCCTGCGCGGCTCCGGAGCGCTGCACGCGCGCCTGGCCGCCGCCGACCCCGACGCCGCCCAGGCGATCCTCCCCGGCAACGGCCGCCGGATCGTCCGGGCCCTGGAGGTCATCGAGATCACCGGCCGGCCCTTCACCGCCAACCTGCCCGGCCACGACTTCGTGTACGACACCGTCCAGATCGGCGTCGACGTCGCCCGCCCCGAGCTCGACGAGCGCATCGCCCGCCGCGTCGACCGCATGTGGGACGCCGGGCTCGTCGACGAGGTGCGCGCACTGGAGGCGAAAGGGTTGCGCGAGGGGCGTACGGCCTCGCGCGCGCTCGGCTACCAGCAGGTGCTCGCCGCGCTCGCCGGGGAGTGCACCCTCGACGAAGCCCGCGCGGAGACCGTCCGGGCCACCAAACGCTTCGCGCGCCGTCAGGATTCATGGTTCAGACGCGACCCGCGGGTGCACTGGCTGAGTGGGGCTGCGGCAGATGTCACAGAACTTCCGCAGCTGGCCCTGGCGTTGGTCGAACGACCGGTCACAGCCTGATCACGTCATGGCATCGGGACGCTCCGGTCGTCATCCGGGCCTGCGTCACCGTGCCATCATCGAGCTTCGATCGACCAAGTGGAGTCCGAGTTGGGAGGGCGCGTGGCGATGGAGGCCGGCCCTCGCGACACCGCACAAGGCACGGGGAACCGCATCACCGGCACCGGTGAGCGGGAGCCCGACGCCGACCGGCTGGACCCGGACGTGACCGACGACGCCGACGCCGACGGCGGTGTGACCGACGACGGTCCCACGCCCGAGGAGATGTACACCGGCGGCCCCGAGGTCGAGGTCGAGCTCCGCCCGCAGCGCAGGCTGCGCCTGTGGCAGCTCGCGCCCATCGTGGGCCTGGCCGCGCTCGGCTCCCTGATGTTCGCCTTCCCGCTCGCCTTCGACTTCGGCGACAGCGGTGCCGTGATCGCCATGCTGGGGCTGCTGATCTGCCTCTGCGCGGGCGGCTGGGGCATGATGGCCGCCCGCCGCGTGGGCTACACCTGGCCCGGCCTGCCGCCGCGCGGCTCCGGCCGCAGACCGGACTGGCGCGTCGTCGGGGCGTACTGCCTGCTGCTCGCGGCGATCGTCGCACTGGCCGTCTGGCGCGTGGCACGCCTGCGCTGAGCGGGGCCCCGCGCCGCCACCGCCGTACGGGATGCCGGACCCGCGCCGTACGATCGAGGAATGAGCACGCGGATCGCCTTCCTCAAGGGTCACGGCACCGAGAACGACTTCGTGATCGTCCCCGACCCGGAGAACGTCATCGAGCTGCCCCCGGCCGCCGTCGCCGCCCTGTGCGACCGCCGCGCGGGCATCGGCGGCGACGGCCTGCTGCACGTCGTGCGCTCCGCGGCCCACCCCGAGGCCCGGCACCTGGCGGCCGAGGCCGAGTGGTTCATGGACTACCGCAACGCCGACGGCTCGGTCGCGGAGATGTGCGGCAACGGCGTGCGGGTCTTCGCCCGCTACCTCCAGCGCGCCGGGCGCACCGGCGAGGGCGACCTCGCGGTGGCCACCCGCGGCGGTGTGAAGACGGTGCACATCGACAAGGACGGCGGCATCACCGTCGGCATGGGCAGGGCCCGCCTCCCCGAGGGAGACGTCACCGTCAGCGTCGGCGACCGCAGCTGGCCCGCCCGCAACGTCAACATGGGCAACCCGCACGCCGTGGCCTTCGTCGACGACCTCGCGGACGCCGGTTCGCTGACCGAGGCGCCGCCCTTCAGCCCGGCCACCGCCTACCCCGACGGCGTCAACGTCGAGTTCGTCGTGGACCGCGGTCCCCGGCACGTGGCGATGCGCGTCCACGAGCGGGGCTCCGGCGAGACCCGCTCCTGCGGCACCGGCGCCTGCGCGGTCGCCGTGGCCACCGCCCGCCGTGACGACGCCGACCCGGCCGTCACCGGCGCCCCGGCGACGTACACCGTCGACGTCCCCGGCGGCACCCTGGTCATCACCGAGCGGCCGGACGGCGAGATCGAGATGACCGGCCCCGCCGTGATCGTGGCCGAGGGCGAGATCGACGTGGAATGGCTGGAATCGTTCGGCCGCTGAGGCGTTCCGGTCGCTCCGGTGTCCGGGCCGGGCGGCCCGCGCTCCCGCCGTTCCCGGGGAAGCGCCGTCCCGCCGCGTTCGACGGCGCGCACCCGCCCCGTCAGGATGGCGCAAACCGTAAACCTGCGCAGCCTCGCTCGAATGGGTGATCCGTTTCACGCTCGGCCGGAGGCGGTCGGAAGCGCGTGATGGGCTCGGTAGCATCAAGCACCGGCCCGGACGGGGAGAAGTCGCCATCCCCTGTGCCGAGTCCGTCATGGGGAACCCCGTCCGCCGGTCCACGCAGCCGGAGGTGCCCATGAGTGCGGAGGCCACGAATTCCGCGACGCCAGGCCCGGTATCGGGCGCCGTGACGCCCGCCGTGCCCCGCAGGAAGTCCCGCGCCCGCATCGACCTGCGCCGCCTCGGCCGGGCCGCGCTGCTCGGCCCCACCGCGCGCGGCCGGCTGCCCGACGCCATCGGCCACGTCGTGGACGCGCACCGGGCCCACCACCCCGACGCCGACCTCGAACCGCTGCGCCGCGCCTATGTGCTCGCCGAGTCCTCGCACCGCGGCCAGATGCGCAAGAGCGGCGAGCCGTACATCACCCACCCGCTCGCGGTGACCCTCATCCTCGCCGAACTCGGCGCCGAGACCACGACGTTGACCGCCTCGCTGCTCCACGACACCGTCGAGGACACCGACGTGACGCTCGACCAGGTCGGCGAGCAGTTCGGCGAGGAGGTCCGCTTCCTCGTCGACGGCGTCACCAAACTGGAGAAGGTCGACTACGGCGCCGCCGCGGAACCCGAGACGTTCCGCAAGATGCTCGTCGCCACCGGCAACGACGTACGCGTGATGTCGATCAAACTCGCCGACCGGCTGCACAACATGCGCACCCTCGGCGTGATGCGGCCCGAGAAACAGGCCCGTATCGCCAAGGTCACCCGTGACGTCCTCATCCCGCTCGCCGAGCGGCTCGGCGTCCAGGCGCTCAAGACCGAGCTGGAGGACCTGGTCTTCGCGATCCTGCACCCCGAGGAGTACGAGCACACCCGGGAGCTGATCGCCGGCAACGCCGCCCGCGCCGACGACCCGCTCACCGAGATGGCCGACGAGATGCGCACGGTCCTGCGCGAGGCCGGCATCCCGGCCGAAGTCCTCATCAGGCCCCGGCACTTCGTCTCCGTGCACCGCGTCTCCCGAAAACGCGGCCGGCTGCGCGGCGCCGACTTCGGGCGGCTGCTCGTCCTGGTGAACGAGGACGCGGACTGCTACGGCGTCCTCGGCGAACTGCACACCTGTATGACCCCGGTGGTCTCGGAGTTCAAGGACTTCATCGCCGTCCCCAAGTTCAACCTGTACCAGTCGCTGCACACCGCGGTGGCCCGTGAGGACGGACAGGTCGCCGAGGTCCTCATCCGCACCCACCAGATGCACAAGGTCGCCGAGGCCGGAGTGGTCGCGCTCGGCAACCCCTACGCCGGCCCCGCGGAGGAGCAGACCGCGGCCGGCGACGGCGAGCGCGCCGACCCGACCCGCCCCGGCTGGCTCTCCCGCCTGCTGGACTGGCAGGAGGCCGCACCCGACCCCGACACGTTCTGGTCGACCCTGCGGGAGGACCTCGCCCAGGACCGCGAGATCACCGTCTTCCGCCCCGACGGCGGCTCCCTGGGCCTGCCCGAGGGCGCCACCTGCGTGGACGCCGCCTACGCCCAGTACGGCGAGGACGCGCACGCCTGCATCGGCGCACGCGTCAACGGCCGGCTGGCCACCCTCAGCACCGTCCTGCGCGACGGCGACAGCGTGCAGCTCCTCATGGGGCAGGACCCGGCCTCCGAGCCGTCCCGCGAGTGGCTGGAGCACGCGCACACGCCCGGCGCCCGCATCGCCATCCAGCGGTGGCTCGCCTCTCATCCCGCGCCGGGCGAGTCCGGTCCCGGGGAAGGCGAGCAGGGCGCGCCCTTCCGGCAGCCCGCCGAAGGAGCCGGGAGCCCGAGCGGTCCCGCGTTCCGGCCCGGCGCCGAGGGGCCCGGCGGCCGTCCCGCCGCCGCCGGTGTCCTGGCCGACCGGCCCGGCGCCGCCGTCCGTCTCGCCGGGTGCTGTACGCCCGTACCGCCCGACGAGATCACCGGGTTCGCCGTGCGCGGGGGAGCGGTCACCGTCCACCGCGCCGGATGCTCCGCGGTGGCGCGGATGCGGGGCGCCCGGCGCGCGGAGGTCGGCGTGCGCTGGGGGGACACCGCGGAGTGCCGGGTCACCCTGGTCGCCGAATCGTTCGTCCGTCCGCATCTGCTGGCGGACCTGACCGAGGTGATGGCGCAGGAAGGCGCGGAGATCGTCTCGGCGACCGTGGAGCCGCCGACCCAGCAGCGCGTCCGCCACACCTACACCGTCGAGCTGCCCGACGCGGGCCGGCTCCCCGGCCTGATGCGCGCCATGCGCGAGGTCGCGGGCGTGTACGACGTCAGCCGGGCGCACGCCCCGGCCCAGCGGGCCTGAGGAGACAGCGGGCCTGAGAAGACAGCGGGCCTGAGAAGACAGCGGGCCCGAGGGACAGCCGACCTGGGGCCGGGGCAGCGGGCCCGAGGAGAGCGCGGGCCACCCGTTCGGGTGGGGCGGTCGCGCGCCGTCCACGTCCCGTCGCCGCGCGCTGATAGCCGTGGTCCATGCTGCTCTCCTCCCGCAGCGAGGCTCAGCGACCGGCCCCTGGCGCTCCTCGCCCCCGATCCGGACCCCGTCGGCGCCTCAAGGTGCCCGCCCTGCTCATCCCCGCCGTCTCCCTCTGCCTGCTCGCCGCGAGCGCCCCCGCCACCCCGCTCGGCGTCGGCGACCGGCTCTACCCCCACCTGGGCAACCCCGGCTACGACGTGGCGTCGTACGACCTCTCCTTCACCTACTCCGGCGCCAACGACAAGCCCCTCAAGGCCGTCACCACCATCGACGCCCGGACGACCGCCGACCTGAAGCGCGTCAACCTGGACTTCGCGCACGGCAAGGTCGACTCGGTCGTCGTCGACGGCGAGCCCGCCACCTTCCGGAAGGCGGGCGAGGACCTCGTGGTCACCCCCGCCGAGGAGGTGCCCGAGGGCAGCTGGATGAGGATCACCGTGCGGCACGGCAGCGACCCCGTGTACGGGCAGAAGCGCGAGGGCGGCTGGGTGCGCACCGCCGACGGCCTCGCCATGGCCAACCAGGCCGACGCCGCGCACGTCGTCTTCCCGTGCAACGACCACCCCTCCGACAAGGCGATGTTCACCATCCGGGTCACCGCGCCGAACGGCTACACCGCCGTGGCCAACGGTCTGCGGACCGACGTCGACCGGGCGGCGAAGTCGACCACCTGGACGTACCGCACCCGGCACCCCATGGCCACCGAGCTCGCCCAGGTGTCCATCGGCCGTTCCAAGGTGCTGCACCGCACCGGACCGCACGGCCTGCCCGTCCGGGACGTCGTGCCCACCAAGGACGCGAAGCTGCTCGAACCCTGGCTGAAGAAGACACCCGGCCAGATCGCCTGGCTGGAGGGCAAGGTCGGCCGCTACCCGTTCGAGACGTACGGCCTGCTCATGGCGCACGCCAGCACCGGTTTCGAACTGGAGACACAGACGCTGTCCCTCTTCGAGAGGGACCTGTTCACCCAGCCCGCCTTCCCCAAGTGGTACGTCGAGTCGATCATGGTGCACGAGCTGGCGCACCAGTGGTTCGGCGACAGCGTCAGTCCGCGCACCTGGTCCGACCTGTGGCTCAGCGAGGGCCACGCCACCTGGTACGAGGCCCTGTACGCGGCCGAGAAGGCGGACCGCCCGATGGAGGCGCGGATGAAGGCCGCCTACGCTGCCTCCGACGGCTGGCGCGCCGCGGGCGGACCGCCCGCGGCCCCGAAGGCACCCGACCCGGGCAAGAAGATCAGCATCTTCCGCCCCAACGTGTACGACGGCGCCGCCCTCGTCCTGTACGCGCTGCGCCAGGAGATCGGCGCCTCCGCGTTCGACCGGCTGGAGCGCGCCTGGGTGAGCCGCAACCGCGACGGTTCCGCCTCCACCGCGGACTTCGTCGCCCTCGCCGAGGAGGTCTCCGGACGGCACCTGAAGGGCTTCCTGCACGCCTGGCTGTACGGCGAGAAGACCCCGCCGATGCCCGGCCGGCCCGACTGGAAGGCCGCCGACCCCGCCAAGCCCGCGGCCAAGGGCAGGCCGGCCGCCGCACAGGGGGCGGGCGCCCACGCGAAGGCCGGGAGACCGGGCATGCGATAAGCCGGTGACGAGACGGCCCGTGCCGTGCGACCATCGTCCGGTCGGCGCGGCACGGGCCACGGGAATCTCCCGGGGTACCCGTGCGTTGTGACCAGTGACGGAACAGCTCTCCGACGCACCACCGAGTGTGACGTCCGGCCGCCGCCCCGTCGCCGCACCACGGAATCCCCAACGACGTAAGGACCCAATGACCTCCTCTTCTTCCTTTTCCCAGGACTCGAAGCGCCTCGCGCACACCTACCCCGACGGTCTTCGGGCCGATGCCCTGATGGAAGAGGACGTCGCCTGGAGCCACGAGATCGACGGAGACCGGGACGGCGACCAGTTCGACCGCTCCGACCGCGCGGCCCTGCGCCGCGTCGCGGGCCTCTCCACCGAGCTCGAGGACGTCACCGAGGTCGAGTACCGCCAGCTCCGCCTGGAGCGCGTCGTCCTCGTGGGCGTCTGGACCTCGGGCACCGTGCAGGACGCGGAGAACTCCCTCGCGGAGCTCGCCGCCCTCGCGGAGACCGCGGGCGCCCTCGTGCTCGACGGCGTGATCCAGCGCCGCGACAAGCCCGACGCCGCCACCTACATCGGCTCCGGCAAGGCGCAGGAGCTGCGGGACATCGTCCTGGACACCGGCGCCGACACCGTCATCTGCGACGGTGAGCTCAGCCCGGGCCAGCTCATCCACCTCGAGGACGTCGTCAAGGTCAAGGTCATCGACCGTACGGCCCTGATCCTCGACATCTTCGCCCAGCACGCCAAGTCCCGCGAGGGCAAGGCGCAGGTCGCGCTCGCGCAGATGCAGTACATGCTGCCGCGGCTGCGCGGCTGGGGTCAGTCGCTGTCCCGGCAGATGGGCGGCGGCAAGGGCGGCGGCCTCGCCACCCGTGGTCCCGGTGAGACCAAGATCGAGACCGACCGGCGGCGGATCCGCGAGAAGATGGCGAAGATGCGCCGGGAGATCGCGGAGATGAAGACCGGCCGCGACATCCAGCGCCAGTCCCGCCGACGCAACAAGGTGCCCTCGGTCGCGATCGCGGGCTACACCAACGCCGGCAAGTCCTCCCTGCTCAACCGCCTCACCGGCGCGGGCGTCCTGGTCGAGAACGCCCTGTTCGCGACCCTGGACCCGACCGTGCGCCGGGCCGAGACCCCGAGCGGACGGCTGTACACGCTGGCCGACACCGTCGGCTTCGTCCGGCACCTGCCGCACCACCTGGTCGAGGCGTTCCGCTCCACGATGGAGGAGGTCGGCGACTCCGACCTGATCCTGCACGTGGTCGACGGCTCGCATCCGAACCCGGAGGAGCAGCTGGCCGCCGTGCGCGAGGTGATCAGGGACGTCGGTGCCACCGGCGTGCCCGAGATCGTCGTGATCAACAAGGCGGACGCGGCCGACCCGCTGACGCTCCAGCGGCTGCTGCGGATCGAGAAGCGCTCCCTCGCCGTCTCGGCCCGCACCGGCCAGGGCATCGCCGAGCTGCTCGCCCTCATCGACAACGAGCTGCCCCGCCCGTCCGTCGAGGTCGAGGCACTCGTGCCGTACACCCACGGCAAGCTCGTCGCCCGCGCGCATGCCGAGGGCGAGGTGATCTCCGAGGAGCACACCCCGGAGGGCACGCTGCTCAAGGTGCGGGTGCACGAGGAGCTGGCGGCGGATCTGGCGCCGTACATGCCGACACCGGCCGGCTGAGCCGTCCGGCACGGGACAGACGGAAGGCCCGCTCCCCTCGGGGGAGCGGGCCTTTTCGCGTGCCGGTCAGCGCCCGGCGAACTTGTCGCTGACCCCGTCGAAGACGGTCTCGGCCTCCTTGCCCAGCCGCGGGCCCGCCAGCCAGCCCGACTCGACCGGGCCGATCGAGGTGTTGGACACCAGGGCCGGCTTGCCGTCGTTGCCGGTCGCGACCCAGCCACCACCCGACGAACCACCCGTCATGGTGCAGCCGATGCGGTACATCGTCGGGTCCGACGCCCGCAGCGACAGCCGGCCCGGCCGGTCCTGGCACCGGTACAGCTTCTGCCCGTCGTACGGAGCGGCGGCCGGGTAGCCGATCGCCTCGATGCTCTTCACCTTCGGTACGGCGGGGGCGTCGAACTCCACCGGCAGAGCGGAACCGACCGTCTCCTCCAGGGACTTGCCGCCCCCGTTCTCCGGCTTCACATGCAGCACGGCGAAGTCGTACGGGGCACCGTCACCGCCGGTCGGGCCGCCCTGCGCGATCCACTGGTTCGAGGTCTGCGCCCAGTCGGCCCACCAGATGCCGTACGGGGCGACCTCCGACCTGGCGACACCCTCCAACTCGGCCTCGCTGCGGCCCGCGTCGTTGTACGACGGCACGAACGCGATGTTCCGGTACCAGCCGCCGCTCCTGCCGGCGTGCACACAATGGCCCGCCGTCCACACCATGTTGGACTTCCCGGGGTGCGCGGGGTCCTTCACCACGGTCGCCGAGCACACCATCGTGCCCTCGGGGGAGTCGAAGAACACCTTGCCCGCCTCCGGCACGCTCGCGTGGTAGCGGGGCGCCACCGCCTGCGCGTCCACCGGGTCCGGCGTCGGGTCGGTCACGCCCTGGTCGCCCGACAGGTCGTTCTCGTCGACCCCCCGGTCCGGGTCCTCGGCGTCCCGCATGCGGTCCGGGTTCCAGAGGTCCTTGATGATCGGGTTGATGTAGTCCTTGGCCTCGCGCAGCCAGTCGTCCCGGTCCCAGTTCTTCCAGTCCCCGTCCCGCCACTTGTCGATGTCGATCCCGTGCTCGCGGAGCGTGTCCCTGATGTCGTCCGGGATCGTGATCTTGCCTTCGCCCCCGGCTCCGGCCGCCGCGGACGCGGTCGCCGCGCCGCCGGCGTCGGCGTCCCCGGACTGACAGGCGGTGACGGTGAGGGCCAGGGCGGCGGCGAGCGCCACCACCGGCAGCGGGGAGACACCGCGGCGCGCGCTCTTCTCCCTGCGGGCGGTGAACGACGGCCGTATGGATCGCATGGTGTGACTCCCCCTGAGGTGACGGTACTTGTGCCGCTGTCGCATACGTGCGCCGGCCGCTGTCCGATCAACTCGTCCGGCCAGCGGGCCGATCGTCCGCCACACGGCGTGCGCGTACGGCCCGCGGCTCGGTGGAACGGCACCACACACTATGCGGTCGCTGTGGGCGAGTTCCGACGGAACGGCAACGGTTCAGCCACAGCCCGCCGAGCCGGGCAGGTCACAGCGCCGGAACGGCGTCGGGGCCGCCGCCGCCACGCGCGGGGAACGCCTCTTCGGGGCTCCACCGGGCGGAGATTGTGCGGCAACCCGTAACCCGGTGCGTGTCCCGCTCTTTTTAGCGGTGGGGGCCGGCCGTGCGTGCGCGGTCCCCGGTCCCCGGTTCCCCGCAGTTTCGAGTGGACGCTCGCGGGGCTGCGTATGTCGGGACGGGCGAGGACACGCAAGACCCGCTCGCCCCTGGACAGCGGGAGGACAGGGAGCCATGGCCGTAACCGAATCCGTGCGCGGGGGATCGCCCGGGACCGAGGACGCGCGCAGCGCGCACGAGGGGATCCTGCGGCGGCAGTCGGCCCGCGAGTCCGCGGCCCGCACCTACGCCCGCGCTCTGCCGATCGTGCCGGTCCGGGCCCGGGGCATGACCATCGAGGGCGCGGACGGCCGCCGTTACCTCGACTGCCTGTCCGGCGCCGGCACCCTCGCCCTCGGGCACAACCACCCCGTGGTCCTGGAGGCCATCCGCGGGGTCCTGGACTCCGGGGCGCCCCTGCACGTCCTGGACCTCGCCACCCCGGTCAAGGACGCCTTCGTCACCGAGCTGTTCCACACGCTGCCGCCCGGTCTCGCGGGCCGCGCGCGCGTGCAGTTCTGCGGACCGGCCGGCACCGACGCGGTCGAGGCCGCCTTCACCCTCGTCCGGGCCGCCACCGGACGCGACGGCATCCTCGCCTTCAGCGGCGCCTACCACGGGATGACCAGCGGGGCGCTCGCCGCCTCCGGGGGCGCCCGCGACCTACGGGTCGCGCGCCTGCCGTTCCCGCAGGACTACCGCTGCCCCTTCGGCGTCGGCGGGGAACACGGCGCCGAACTCGCCGCCCGCTGGACCGAGTCCGTCCTCGACGACCCCAAGTCGGGCGTGCCCGACCCGGCCGGGATGATCCTCGAACCCGTCCAGGGGGAGGGCGGTGTCCTTCCCGCGCCGGACACCTGGCTGCGGCGCATGCGCCGGATCACCGCCGACCGTTCCATCCCGCTGATCGCCGACGAGGTGCAGACCGGCGTCGGACGCACCGGAGCCTTCTGGGCCGTGGAGCACAGCGGGGTCACCCCCGACGTCATGGTCCTGTCCAAGGCCATCGGCGGCAGCCTGCCCCTGGCGGTGATCGTCTACCGCGAGGAACTCGACGCCTGGCAGCCGGGCGCCCACGCCGGAACGTTCCGCGGCAACCAGCTCGCCATGGCCGCCGGTACGGCGACCCTCGCGTACGTCCGGGAGAACCGGCTCGCCGAGCGGGCCGCCGACCTGGGCGCGCACATGCTGCGTCAGCTGCGCCGGCTGGCGGGGGAGCACGCGTGCCTCGGGGACGTGCGGGGGAGGGGGCTGATGCTGGGCGTCGAGGTGGTGGATCCGCAGGCCCCGGCCGTGAGCGGCCGCGAGCGGACCGTCACCCTCGCGGCGACCGCCCGCTCACCGGAGGAACAGCCCCGGCCCGCCGCCCCCGCCCTCGCCGCCGCCGTCCAGCGGGAGTGCCTGCGCCGCGGGCTGATCGTCGAACTCGGCGGACGCCACTCCAGTGTCGTACGGCTGCTTCCGCCCCTGACCGTCACCGACGAGCAGGCGGCTGCGGTGCTCGACCGGCTCGCCGACGCGGTGGACGCCGTGTCCGGCGACCGGGCGGACCGGCGGCCTTCCGCTCCAGGACGGCAGGGCGACGTCCTCGCACGCCGACTGAGGACGCCCGCCCGCCCCCGTACCCCGTAGCACCCCGCCTCCCCGCCGTGTGAGGCCACCGGCACACCGGCCCCCACCTCACACGGCACCCACCCCCGGCGGCGGCCCCCACCACAGGGCCGCCCCAGCCACGTCACGCGGCACGGCTCACCCCCGCCTTCCGCACCACCGCAGTCGCACCACGCGCCTCGGAACACCTCAAGGCGCCCCCTCGCACTCCTGAGCCACCGCAGAGGACCCATCGTGACGACCACCCCCACCGCCCTCCCCGAGACGCGCTCCCCGGGCCCGGACACCGCCCCGCGCGACCTCCTGAACCACCCCGACCCGCGCCGGGCGGCCGAGGCGGCCGCCGTGGAGAACCTGCTCCGCTGCCATGTACGCGAGACCCGGCTCCCGGCGCCGCAGGACGGCGTCCTGCGCGTCCCGCTGCCCGCCACCGGCACGGCCCTGCTGGTCCCGGTCCACCACTGGTCGCCGACGGGATGGCACCGCTACGGCCCGCCCCGCCCGGCCGATGCCCCGGAGGGGACCCCACCGCTCGACGCGGTCACGCTCGCCGCCCTGCTCGCCCGGGAGGCCGCGGCGGCACACCCCTCGGCGGACGACAGCACCGGCGACCTCGTCGGCCGTGTCGCCGACTCCGTCCGCCGCACGGCCGTCTTCATCCAGGACCGACGTGCCCACCCGGCCGACGTGACCGACCGCTTCCTGGCCGCCGAGCAGGCCCTCGTCCTGGGGCACCCGTTCCACCCCACCCCCAAGAGCCGTGAGGGACTGTCCGAGGCGGAGGTCCGGAGCTACTCACCGGAGACGCGCGGCTCCTTCCCGCTCGCCTGGCTGGCCGTCGCGCCGGACGCCGTCGCCACCGACTCGGCGTGGACGGAGGCGGGGCGTCCCGTCACCGCGCCCCAGCTCATGGCCCGGCTCGCCGGCCCCGGGCTCTCGCTGCCCGACGGCTGCGCCGCACTGCCGCTGCACCCCTGGCAGCTGCGCGAGATCCGGCAGCGCCCCGACACGGTGGCCCTCTTCGACGCCGGGCTGCTCCGCGACCTCGGCACCCACGGGCCCGCGTGGCACCCCACCTCGTCCGTCCGCACGGTCCACCGCACCGGTGCCCCGGCCATGCTCAAGCTCTCCCTCGGCCTGCGCATCACCAACTCGCGCCGCGAGAACCTCCGCAAGGAACTGCACCGGGGCGTGGAAGTCCACCGGCTGCTCCGCGGCGACCTCGGGACGCGATGGCAGGCCGCGCACCCGGGCTTCGACATCGTGCGCGACCCGGCCTGGCTCGCCGTCGACGGACCGGACGGCACCCCGGTGCCCGGGCTCGACGTGATGATCCGGCACAACCCCTTCGCGCCCTCGGACGACGTGACCTGCGTGGCCGGTCTCGTCTCGCCCCGGCCCCACGGCCCGGCCGACCCGGACACGCGCCCTCCGGCGCCCTCCCGGCTGGCCGCGATCGTCACCCGTCTCGCCGCCCGGACCGGCCGGTCGCGGGACGCGGTCGCCGCCGAGTGGTTCCTGCGCTACCTCGACCAGGTCGTCCGGCCCGTGCTGTGGCTGGACTCGGAGGCGGGGATCGCCCTGGAGGCCCACCAGCAGAACACGCTGGTCCTGCTGGACGCCGACGGCTGGCCCACGGGCGGCCGGTACCGCGACAACCAGGGCTACTACTTCCGCGCGTCCCGGCGCGCGGAACTCGACGCCCGGCTCCCCGGCATCGGCGCGCTCAGCGACACCTTCGTCCCGGACGAGGTCACCGACGAGCGGTTCGCCTACTACCTGGGGATCAACAACATCCTCGGCCTCGTCGGCGCGTTCGGCTCCCAGGGACTGGCCGACGAGCGGCTGCTGCTCGCCGCGCTCCGCCGCTTCCTCGGCGAGGTCGCCTCCGGACCCGCCCGGCTGCGCAGCCCGTTCCCCGGGCGGCTGCTCGACTCCCCGGTGCTGCGCTGCAAGGCCAACCTGCTGACCCGGCTGCACGGCCTGGACGAACTCGTCGGCCCGGTCGACACCCAGTCCGTGTACGTCGGCATCCCCAACCCCCTGCACCTCTGACGGCGACGACCCGCCCCACCTCCCGAGAGGACCTCGTCGTGCCCCCCACCGACACGAGCGCCCACGCCGACCCCGCCCCGCCGCCCGACCCGGACGCCGAGGACACCCTGGACCTGGAACTCCCCGAGGAACTGGTCACCCTCATCGCCTCGGACGCCGAGAGCGCCGGTGCCGGGACCGAGGGCTCGGGGTCCCCGCCCGGGGAGACGTCCGACCTCCTCGACCAGGTGGCCGACTGGGGCCCGGTCAGCACCCCCGCCGGGGTGTTCCACCTGGTCCCGGTCCGGATCGAACGCGACCTGACGCTCATCAGCCGCTGGATGAACGATCCGGCCGTCGCGGAGTTCTGGCGGCTCGCCGGACCCGAGGACATCACGGAGGGGCATCTGCGGTCCCAGCTCTCGGGCGACGGGCGGAGCGTCCCGTGCGTCGGACTGCTGGACGGCGCACCGATGAGCTACTGGGAGATCTACCGGGCCGACCTCGACCCCCTGGCCCGGTACTACCCGGCCCGGCCCCACGACACCGGGGTCCACCTCCTCATCGGCGGGCCCGGCGACCGCGGGCGGGGCCTGGGCCGGACGCTGCTGCGCGCGGTCGCGGATCTCGCGCTCGCCAGGCGTCCGGCGTGCGGCCGGGTCGTGGCGGAGCCCGACCTGCGCAACACGCCGTCCGTCGCGGCCTTCCTCGGCGCCGGCTTCCGGTTCTCGTCCGAGGTCGACCTGCCGGACAAGCGCGCGGCCCTCATGGTGAGGGACCGGAATCTGCGGCACCTGCTGTGACGGACACATGTGGCTCTTTCCCGGACGGCTCCGACCGTCTTCCGGGCGCATCCGGACCGTTCGGTGCGTCACCCGGCCCCATCCGGTCACGACCGATCGTGAACGGAGGCGGCCCCGGTCCTGATCCCATCCCTCCCCCCGACCGTGATCGCCCGATTGTCAGTGCCGGGCCGTAGGGTGGTCGCGCTATGACGAAGCCCTCACTCCCCGAACTCCTGCATGCCGCCGTCACCGCCGTCGGCGGCACGGAGCGCCCCGGCCAGGTGACCATGGCCGAATCGGTCGCCGAGGCGATCGACGGCAATTCCCATCTGCTGGTCCAGGCCGGCACCGGCACCGGTAAGTCGCTCGGCTATCTGGTGCCCGCGCTCGCCCACGGGGAGCGGGTCGTCGTGGCCACGGCCACCCTGGCCCTGCAGCGGCAGCTCGTCGAGCGGGACCTCCCGCGCACCGTGGACGCGCTGCATCCGCTGCTGCGCCGGCGCCCCGAGTTCGCCATGCTCAAGGGCCGGTCGAACTACCTCTGTCTGCACCGCCTGCACGAGGGCGTCCCGCAGGACGAGGAGGAGGGCCTGTTCGACCAGTTCGAGGCGGCCGCGCCCACCAGCCGGCTCGGCCAGGACCTCCTGCGGCTGCGCGACTGGTCGGACGACACCG
This sequence comes from Streptomyces sp. NPDC059852, assembly GCF_042731455.1. Lineage (NCBI taxonomy): Bacteria > Bacillati > Actinomycetota > Actinomycetes > Kitasatosporales > Streptomycetaceae > Streptomyces > Streptomyces sp. NPDC059852. Next base: position 67,458 of record NZ_JBHWJK010000028.1, read on the forward strand.
AGACGGGCGACCGGGACGACCTGACGCCAGGTGTGTCGGACCGCGCCTGGGCCCAGGTGTCGGTGTCGTCGCGGGAGTGCCTGGGCGCCAGCAAGTGCGCCTATGGCGCCGAGTGCTTCGCCGAGATGGCCCGGGAGCGGGCCAAGCTCGCCGAGGTGGTCGTCACCAACCACGCCCTGCTCGCGATCGACGCCATCGAGGGCGCCCCCGTGCTCCCGCAGCACGAGGTGCTGATCGTCGACGAGGCGCATGAGCTCGTCTCCCGGGTCACCGGCGTGGCCACGGGCGAGCTCACGCCGGGACAGGTCAACCGGGCGGTGCGCCGCGCGGCGAAGCTCGTCAACGAGAAGGCCGCCGACCAGCTCCAGACCGCCGCCGAGGGCTTCGAGCGGCTGATGGAGCTCGCCCTGCCGGGACGCCTGGAGGAGATCCCCGAGGACCTCGGCTACGCGCTCATGGCCCTGCGCGACGCCTGCCGTACGGTCATCTCGGCGATCGGCGCCACCCGTGACAAGTCCGTGCAGGACGAGGACGCGGTCCGCAAGCAGGCGCTGGCCTCGGTGGAGTCCGTGCACGACGTGGCGGAGCGGATCACGAACGGCTCCGAGTGGGACGTCGTCTGGTACGAGCGGCACGACCGGTTCGGCGCGTCGCTGCGCGTGGCCCCCATGTCGGTGTCGGGTCTGCTGCGCGAGAAGCTCTTCACCGACCGCTCGGTCGTCCTGACGTCGGCGACGCTGAAGCTGGGCGGGGACTTCAACGGCGTCGGGGCCTCCCTCGGACTCGCACCCGAGGGCACCCAGGGCGACGACGTGCCGGAGTGGAAGGGCGTGGACGTCGGCTCCCCGTTCGACTACCGCAGGCAGGGCATCCTCTACGTCGCCAAGCATCTGTCGCGCCCCGCGCGGGACGGCGACCGCGCGGACATGCTGGACGAGCTGACGGAGCTGATCCAGGCGGCCGGCGGCCGTACGCTCGGGCTGTTCTCCTCGATGCGGGCCGCCCAGCTGGCCGCCGAGGAGCTGCGCTCCCGTATCCCCGAGTTCCCGATCCTCCTCCAGGGCGAGGAGACGCTCGGCGAGCTGATCAAGAACTTCGCGGCGGACCCGAAGACCTGTCTGTTCGGCACGCTGTCGCTCTGGCAGGGCGTGGACGTCCCCGGCCCGAGCTGCCAGCTGGTCGTCATGGACAAGATCCCGTTCCCCCGGCCGGACGACCCGCTGATGAGCGCCCGCCAGAAGGCCGTGGAGGACGCCGGGGGCAACGGCTTCATGGCGGTCGCCGCCACCCACGCCGCGCTGCTCATGGCGCAGGGCGCCGGCCGTCTCGTGCGGGCCACCGGCGACCGTGGGGTCGTCGCGGTCCTGGACCCGAGGCTGGCCACCGCGCGCTACGGCAGCTATCTCAAGGCGTCCCTGCCCGACTTCTGGTACACGACGGACCGCAACCAGGTCCGCCGGTCGCTGTCGGCGATCGACGCGTCCGCGCGGCAGACGGAGGCGGCGGGGGCGGCAGAGACGACCGGGGCCGACGCGGAGCCGGTGGAGGCCGACGGGACGGAGTGATCCGCACGGGGGCCGGTGGCGGCCAGGGGCCGGACAGCACAGGGCCCCGGAACCGGCGCAGAGGTTCCGGGGCCCGGTCAGGGGGGCCGCCGCTGTCGGCTGTGCCCGCCGCGGCCGTCACACGCGGCGCAGCACCGCCACCACCTTGCCCAGGATGGTCGCGTCGTCACCGGGGATCGGCTCGTACGCGGCGTTGTGCGGGAGGAGCCAGACGTGCCCGTCCTCGCGCTTGAAGCGCTTCACGGTGGCCTCGCCGTCCAGCATGGCGGCCACGATGTCGCCGTTCTCGGCGACCGGCTGGCGGCGGACCGTGACCCAGTCGCCGTCGCAGATCGCGGCCTCGATCATCGAGTCGCCGACGACCTTCAGGACGAACAGCTCACCGTCGCCGACGAGCTGCCGGGGGAGGGGGAAGACGTCCTCGACGGACTCCTCGGCCAGGATCGGGCCACCGGCGGCGATCCGGCCCACCAGGGGGACGTAGGAGGCGGCGGGCTTGCCGGCGGTGTCGGTGGGCTGCACCGAGGCGGCCTGGTCGGAGCCGCGGACCTCGTACGCGCGCGGGCGGTGCGGGTCGCGGCGGAGGAAGCCCTTGCGCTCGAGCGCCATCAGCTGGTGGGCCACCGAGGACGTGCTCGACAGGCCGACCGCCTGGCCGATCTCACGCATCGATGGCGGGTACCCCCGCCGCTGCACGGAATCCCTGATGACCTCGATCACGCGGCGCTGGCGGTCCGTGAGCCCCGAACTGTCCGCCCGGATGCCGGGAGGTCGGCCCGGGAGCGAGCGCTTCTGCGTCTCGGGATTCACGGTTTCGTTCATCGCATGCACCGGCTCGAGTCGGCCCTGGGAGCGGTCCTGGGCAGTGATGGTGGCACTGTCTGCGGTGGTGGTCACGTCGGCCCCTCTCGATGGTCTCCCTGCTGCACAACGGTAGTTGCTTTCGAAAGGTTGCGCCAAACACACGTTCGAGTGAAAAATCGCGGATCGTCTTACGCGATCACAGGGTGGGGTGTATGGCTGGCACGTTCTCCCGGCGGGCGAAGGGGCCCCTTGTTGTACTCTTCACCGCCGGGGCCGCGGCCTCGTAGGTGGTTGCCCAGTCTGCCATCCGGGGCCGCCCGTCTCGTGGACCGACCCCCATCTGTGCGGGAGTCCCACCTCCCCTCCGTGCGGCGCTCACGCTATCTCCGTATGTCCCGGAGCGATACGGCCGTGCGCCCGGATGTGTGGCGTGAAAGCGCCGCGGCGGGGCAGACGGCCCGGGGGTGCGACCCTCTCGCGCACCGCATCCGGCAGGACACACGCCCGACACGCGCTACGGCGTGGATGTATGGGCCAACCCCCACATCTAGTGGTTGGATTGCGGCAGCGGCCCAGAAGTTGTGGCGACCCCGGTCTTCGAACGCTCAGAGATCGCCTATGCTGGGGGCTGCTTCGCGGGGCTCATGTGGCCCGGCGAGGCTGTTGAGTCTGTTGTGAGGGAGGGTTCGGAGCCATGCACTGCCCCTTCTGCAGGCACCCCGACAGCCGCGTGGTCGACAGCCGTACGACCGACGACGGCACGTCGATCCGCAGGCGCCGTCAGTGTCCCGACTGCTCCCGTCGTTTCACGACCGTGGAGACGTGCTCACTGATGGTGATCAAGCGGTCCGGAGTCACCGAACCGTTCAGCCGTACCAAGGTCATCAACGGGGTGCGCAAGGCGTGCCAGGGACGGCCTGTCACCGAGGACGCCCTCGCCCAGCTCGGCCAGCGGGTCGAGGAGGCGGTGCGGGCCACCGGGAGCGCCGAGCTGACCACCCACGACGTGGGCCTGGCCATACTCGGCCCGCTGCAGGAGCTCGACCTCGTCGCCTATCTGCGGTTCGCCTCCGTGTACCGGGCGTTCGACTCGCTCGAGGATTTCGAGGCCGCGATCGTGGAGCTGAGGGAGACGACGGGGCGCCACGCCACGGACGACGACCGCGCCGGTGAGGCGCACGCGGACACGGGGGGCCAGGAGGACGACGGCGGGACCGCGGGGGCCGTACCGGTGCCCGTGCCCGCCGAGGCCGCCGACTGAGGGTCGGCCGGACCGGCGTCGAGAGACCGGATCCGGCCGGGGAGGCGGCGAGGAAAGACGTGCCGCGGGCGGCGCCAGAGGGTGCCCGCGGCGAAGGACAGAACACGTGCCACGGGGAACATCGGGGCACTTCAGGGCGTTTTCGCCCGTACAGGGAGGCGGCATGACAGAGACGGCGAGCGGTCCGGCACGGAGTTCCCGCGCCAAGGGCGGCAAGACGGCCAAGGGACTGCGTATCGAGCGCATCCACACCACCCCCGGCGTGCACCCGTACGACGAGGTGGCCTGGGAGCGCCGTGACGTCGTCATGACCAACTGGCGCGACGGCTCGGTCAACTTCGAGCAGCGCGGCGTCGAGTTCCCCGACTTCTGGTCGGTGAACGCGGTCAACATCGTCACCAGCAAGTACTTCCGGGGCGCCGTCGGCACCCCGCAGCGCGAGGTGAGCCTGAAGCAGCTCATCGACCGCATCGTGAAGACGTACCGGAAGGCCGGCGAGGACTACAAGTACTTCGCGTCGCCCGCCGACGCCGAGATCTTCGAGCACGAGCTCGCCTACGCCCTGCTCCACCAGATCTTCAGCTTCAACAGCCCCGTGTGGTTCAACGTGGGCACGCCGCAGCCCCAGCAGGTCTCCGCCTGCTTCATCCTGTCCGTCGACGACTCCATGGAGTCGATCCTCGACTGGTACAAGGAAGAGGGCATGATCTTCAAGGGCGGCTCCGGCGCCGGCCTGAACCTCTCGCGCATCCGCTCCTCCAAGGAGCTGCTGTCCTCCGGCGGCAACGCCTCGGGTCCGGTCTCCTTCATGCGCGGTGCCGACGCCTCCGCGGGCACCATCAAGTCGGGCGGCGCCACCCGCCGCGCCGCCAAGATGGTCATCCTCGACGTCGACCACCCCGACATCGAGGACTTCATCGAGACCAAGGTGAAGGAGGAGGAGAAGATCCGCGCCCTGCGCGACGCGGGCTTCGACATGGACCTGGGCGGCGACGACATCACGTCCGTCCAGTACCAGAACGCCAACAACTCGGTCCGTGTGAACGACGAGTTCATGAAGGCCGTCGAGCAGGGCGGCAAGTTCGGCCTGCGGGCCCGCATGACCGGCGAGGTCATCGAGGAGGTCGACGCCAAGTCGCTCTTCCGCAAGATGGCCGAGGCCGCCTGGGCCTGCGCCGACCCCGGCATCCAGTACGACGACACCATCAACCACTGGCACACGTGCCCGGAGTCCGGCCGGATCAACGGCTCGAACCCCTGCAGCGAGTACATGCACCTGGACAACACGTCCTGCAACCTCGCCTCGCTGAACCTGATGAAGTTCCTCAAGGACGACGGCAAGGGCAAGCAGTCCTTCGAGATCGAGCGCTTCGCCAAGGTCGTCGAGCTCGTCATCACCGCGATGGACATCTCCATCTGCTTCGCCGACTTCCCGACGGAGAAGATCGGCGAGAACACGCGCGCGTTCCGCCAGCTCGGCATCGGCTACGCCAACCTCGGCGCCCTGCTCATGGCGACCGGCCACGCCTACGACTCCGACGGCGGCCGCGCCCTCGCCGGTGCCATCACCTCCCTGATGACCGGCACCTCGTACAAGCGCTCCGCCGAGCTCGCCGCGGTCGTCGGCCCGTACGACGGCTACGCCCGCAACGCCCAGCCGCACCTGCGCGTCATGAAGCAGCACGCCGACGCCAACGCCGCGGCCGTCCGCATGGACGACCTGGACACGCCGATCTGGGCCGCCGCCACGGAGGCCTGGCAGGACGTGCAGCGCCTCGGCGAGAAGAACGGCTTCCGCAACTCGCAGGCGTCCGTCATCGCCCCGACCGGCACCATCGGTCTCGCGATGTCCTGCGACACCACCGGCCTCGAGCCCGACCTCGCGCTGGTCAAGTTCAAGAAGCTGGTCGGCGGCGGCTCGATGCAGATCGTCAACGGCACCGTCCCGCAGGCCCTGCGCCGCCTGGGCTACCAGGAGGAGCAGATCGAGGCGATCGTCGCCCACATCGCCGAGCACGGCAACGTGATCGACGCCCCCGGCCTCAAGCACGAGCACTACGAGGTGTTCGACTGCGCCATGGGCGAGCGCTCCATCTCCGCGATGGGCCACGTCCGCATGATGGCCGCGATCCAGCCCTGGATCTCCGGCGCCCTCTCCAAGACCGTCAACCTGCCGGAGACGGCGACGGTCGAGGACGTCGAGGAGGTCTACTTCGAGGCCTGGAAGATGGGCGTCAAGGCGCTCGCCATCTACCGCGACAACTGCAAGGTCGGCCAGCCCCTCTCCGCCAAGACCAAGGAGAAGGAGAAGACCGAGATCACGGAGAAGGCCGAGGCCACCATCCGTGAGACGGTCGAGAAGGTCGTCGAGTACCGCCCGGTCCGCAAGCGCCTGCCCAAGGGCCGTCCCGGAATCACGACGTCCTTCACCGTCGGCGGTGCCGAGGGCTACATGACCGCCAACTCCTACCCGGACGACGGTCTCGGCGAGGTCTTCCTGAAGATGTCCAAGCAGGGCTCGACCCTCGCCGGCATGATGGACGCCTTCTCCATCGCGGTCTCCGTCGGCCTCCAGTACGGCGTGCCGCTGGAGACGTACGTCTCGAAGTTCACCAACATGCGCTTCGAGCCGGCCGGTATGACGGACGACCCGGACGTGCGGATGGCGCAGTCGATCGTCGACTACATCTTCCGCCGCCTGGCGCTGGACTTCCTGCCCTTCGAGACGCGCTCCGCGCTCGGCATCCACTCCGCCGAGGAGCGTCAGCGCCACCTGGAGACCGGTTCCTACGAGCCCTCCGAGGACGAGGTCGACGTCGAGGGCCTGGCCCAGTCGGCGCCCCGCGCCCAGGAGCTGAAGGCCGTCGCCACGCCGAAGGCCGAGGTCGAGGCGGCCAAGCCCGCCCCGAAGCAGGCCCACACCAGCGCCGAGCTGGTGGAGATGCAGCTGGGCATCCAGGCCGACGCCCCGCTGTGCTTCTCCTGCGGTACGAAGATGCAGCGGGCCGGTTCCTGCTACATCTGCGAGGGCTGCGGCTCGACCAGCGGCTGCAGCTGACCGCTGACCGACGCGTGACGAGAGGGGCGCCGGCATCGTGCCGGCGCCCCTCTCCCGTGTCCGCCCGCCGGCTCGCCTCAGGCGCGGCGGCGGCCCATCGTCTGCGTGAACGTCGCCGGGTCGTCCTCGAAGCCGTGCAGACCGGGACGGAAGTCCCACGTCGTCGAGCCCTCCCGGACGAACTCCGCGATCGTCGCCGCCGTCGCGCCGAGGACCCCGCCGAAGTCGTCCTCGGCCAGGACCGTGTACCCCTCGCGGATGCGCAGGGCCGGCTTGACGACACTCACGAAGGTCCGCTGCGCCGGCTGCTGCTGGATGACCACGCCGACCACCACGCGCGCGTACCGCGCGTCCAGCCGGTCCAGCTCCACGGTCAGCACCTCGTCCCAGCCGAAGCCCTGGCCGTCCTTGCTGTCGCGGTTCAGATGGATCGTGCCGTCGGGGGAGCGGCTGTCGAAGTGGACCACGTAGGCGGGATCGCCGTAGGGATCGTCCGCCGTGTAGGTGGCGGCCACTATGTCCAGGTCGGTGGGTGGCTGCCCGGCCGGACTCGGATCCCATTTGACCGAGATCTCGACCTTCCGGAAGCTCTTGCTGATGGCGTTCACCAGGTTTCCCCTTCCCCGTACCGCGACTGCCTCGACCCGAACTGCCCTGCGGACAAGGCCGGTTGTCCATCCTGCCACGCGAAGCGGAGTCCGTGCCGCCCAGCACCTCCGCCGACCGTGACCGGCGCCACGCCCCCGGGCCTTACGATGGCGCGGTGCTGGTCAAGTGGATTCGCTGCACCGTGGTGGACCGCCGCGGTTTCGAGCGGGGGCAGCGGAAATGGGCGGGGCTTCTGGGGGAGCCGGGGTTCAGGGGGCAGGGCGGTGGGTGGAGCCGGGGGCGGCAGGGGGTGGCGCACGTCTTCTCGTTCTGGGAGAGCCGTTCCTTCTACGACTCCTTCATGGCCCGGTCCCACGACCGGCTGGCCTCGACCCAGTCGGGCACCTTCAAGGACGCGCAGGTCAAGCTGTTCGACTACCGCTTCGACGTGAAGACGGGGTTCGAGCCGCGCTTCACCGACGCGGACCTCGTCCGGGTGGCGCACTGCCGGGTCCACGAGGAGCGGGCCGAGCACTTCATGCTCATGCAGGAGAAGGTCTGGAACCCCGCGATGGCGGGCTCCCCGGGCATGATCCGCGGGCTGTTCGGCGAGGCGCCGGGCCCCGAGTTCCTGGTGCTGTCCATGTGGCGCTCGGCGGCCGAGCACGGGAAGTACCGCACCGAACGGGTGGAGCGGCTCGCCCTGCGGGCCCAGACGGAGGCCGACATCGCCGCCCTCACCGGTGACATCGTGGAACTGGAGCCGACCTGGACGGTCTGACGGCACCCCTCGTCCACGCGTCCCGATGTGACCCGTGGGGCGGGAAATGTGTGACCTACGCCGTATGGAGCCCTCAGGAGTGCTCGATCAGCGGTCACCCGATCTAGGGTTTTGGCATGGCACGACCACGGCGCATCGTCCTTGTCCGGCACGGCGAGTCAACCGGCAATATTGATGACACCGTGTACGAGCGTGAACCCGACCATGCTCTCGCCCTCACCGAGCGGGGCAGGCAGCAGGCGGAGGAGACCGGCAAACGGCTGCGCGAGGTCTTCGGCCGCGAACGCGTCAGCGTGTACGTCTCCCCCTACCGCCGCACGCACGAGACCCTGCGTGCCTTCCATCTCGACCCCGAGCTCATACGGGTCCGTGAGGAGCCCCGGCTGCGGGAGCAGGACTGGGGCAACTGGCAGGACTGCGACGACGTCCGCCTCCAGAAGGCGTACCGGGACGCCTACGGGCACTTCTTCTACCGCTTCGCGCAGGGCGAGTCCGGCGCCGACGTCTACGACCGGGTCGGCGGCTTCCTGGAGAGCCTCTTCCGCAGCTTCGAAGCCCCCGACCACCCGCCGAACGTGCTGCTCGTGACCCATGGGCTGGCCATGCGGCTGTTCTGCATGCGCTGGTTCCACTGGACGGTCGCGGAATTCGAATCACTGTCCAATCCGGGGAACGCGGAGATGCGGATGCTCGTTCTCGGGGACGACGGCAGGTACACCCTGGACCGGCCGTTCGACCGCTGGCGTGACCCGGAGCCGTATGGGATCACCGGATAGAGTGGCAGGGCGATGACCGCTGACTCCTCCTCCGCCGAGCGCCTGGAGCGCGCCCTCGCCAGCCTGCGCGGACTGGCGGTCGGGGACGCGCTGGGCTCGCAGTTCTTCGTCCCGGTGAACTATCCGCTGCTCAAGCGCCGCGAGCTTCCCGAGGGCCCCTGGCAGTGGACGGACGACACGGAGATGGCCTGTTCCGTGGTCGCCGTGCTGAGCGTCCACCACCGCGTCGACCAGGACGCCCTCGCCCGCTCCTTCGCCGAGCACCATGACTTCGACCGGGGCTACGGCCCCGCCGTCAACCGGCTGCTGCGCCTGGTCCGGGAGGGCGGGGACTGGCGCGAGCTGTCCGCCGCCCTGTTCAACGGACAGGGCTCCTGGGGCAACGGCGCGGCGATGCGGATCGCCCCCCTCGGCGCCTGGTACGCCGACGACCCCGAGCAGGCCACGCATCAGGCCGAGATCTCGGCCTATCCCACGCACCAGCACCGGGAGGCGGTCGTCGGGGCCATGGCGGTCGCCGCGGCGGCAGCGCTGGCCGCCGCTCCCGGCGGGCCGCCCAGCCCCGAGAGGCTCCTGGACGACGTCGTCGCCCTCGTCCCGAAGAGCGCGGTCGCCGCGGGCCTGCGCCGCGCCCGGGACATGCTCGACTACGGCGACGCGGCCACCGTCGCGGCCGTCCTGGGCTGCGGCCGGCGGACGACCGCCCATGACACGGTGCCGTTCGCGCTCTGGTCGGCCGCGCGCGCCCTCGGCGACTACGAGGAGGCGTTCTGGACGACCGCGCAGGTCGGCGGCGACATGGACACGACCTGCGCCATCGTGGGCGGCGTCATCGCTTCCGGCAAGGCGGGGCCGGTCCCGGCCGAGTGGCTGCGCCGGACCGAGGCGCTTCCGGAGTGGGCGCGCGCCTCGGTGTAGTGGGACGGCGCTTCGGGGCGGGGCGTACGGATGACCGGCCGGGGTCCTGGTGGACCGGGGCCGGTCGTCCGCTGCCCGGTGAGGGGCCCTGCGTCACCCCGCCAGGGGACCCGCCGTCCCGGAGAGGGCGTCCAGGTCGCTCTTGCGGACCCTGACCACGATCGCGGCGACGACGAACGCCAGGACGGCCATGGCGGCGGCCGGGATGAACGCCGTGGAGATGCCGTGCGACAGGACCTCGTGGCTCCAGGGCGCCGGCAGCTGACCGGACTGGGCGAACGCGGCCTTCTGCTCCGGCGTGGCCTGGGCCATGAACGACGCGACCTGGTCGGTCGCCTCATTGCGGCTGGCGGTGCCGAAGACGGTCGTGAGGATGGACAGGCCCAGCGCGCCGCCGACCTGCTGCATGGTGTTGAGCAGGGCGGAGGCGGCGCCCGCCTCGCGCGGGGCGACACCGGACACGGCGGTCACGGTGAGCGTCACGAAGTTGAGGCCCATGCCGAGGCCGAAGAGCAGCATCGGGCCGAGCACCCCGCCGACGTACGAGCTGCCCGAGTCGACCAGGGACTGCCAGGCCAGACCGATGGCCGCGAGCGTGGTGCCGGCCATCAGGAACGGCTTGGGACCGAGCACCGGCAGCAGTCGCTGCGAGACCCCGGCGCCCACCGCGATCACCGCCGTGACCGGCAGGAAGGCCAGGCCGGCGCGGATGGGCGAGTAGCCCAGCACGTTCTGCACGAACAGCACGATGTAGAAGAACATGCCGAACATCGCCGCCGCGAGGCTGATCATGATCAGATACGCGCCCGAGCGGTTGCGGTCGGCGAACATCCGCAGCGGCGTGATCGGTTCCTTGGCGCGGCTCTCGACGTAGAGGAAGGCGGCGAGCAGCACCACGGCCGCGCCGAACGCGCCGAGCGTCAGGGAGTCCCGCCAGCCGTCGGACGCGGCCCGGATGAAGCCGTAGACCAGCGCGACCATGCCCAGCGTGGAGGTGAGCGCGCCGGTCAGGTCGAAGCGGCCGGGGTGGCGTTCGGACTCGTTGATGTAGCGGGGTGCCACGGCCGCGATGAGGACGCCGATGGGCACGTTCACGAAGAGCACCCAGCGCCAGTCGAGCCAGTCGGTGAGCAGTCCGCCGGCCAGCAGCCCGATGGCACCGCCGCCAGCGGAGACGGCGGCGAAGATGCCGAACGCCCGGTTGCGTTCGGGGCCTTCGGGGAACGTGGTGGTGATCAGCGCGAGCGAGGTGGGTGAGGCGATGGCGCCGCCCATGCCCTGCAGGACGCGCGCGGCCAGCAACTGCCAGGGCTCCTGGGCGAGTCCGCCGAGCAGCGAGGCGAAGGTGAACAGCAGGATGCCGGTGATGAAGACCCGGCGGCGCCCGAGGATGTCCCCGGCCCGTCCGCCGAGCAGCAGCAGGCCGCCGAAGGTGAGCGTGTAGGCGCTGACGACCCAGGTCAGGTCGGTCGTGGAGAAGTTGAGCGCGGTCTGGATGTCAGGCAGGGCGATGTTGACGATGGTGGCGTCGAGGACCACCATCAGCTGACACGCGGCGATGACCGCGAGAGCGATGCCCGGATGCGACGGGCGGGAGGCCGGGCCCGGTGGAGCGGGCGCGGGTGAGTGGGCCTGTATCTGATCGTGCGTCACGAGAACGTCCCCCAAAGACGAAGTAGTGAACGTGTGCGTTCACTAGTCGGGACGATAGCGAGTCCTGCTTAGTGAACACAAGCGTTCTCTAAGGGGGTGGTTCGGGATCTGTCGCGTTGTGCTGGTCAGGGGCGTGCGGGTCGGCCGGATCCGTCGTGTGCGTCTCGCCGGTTCCGGCCGTTTCGGTGCCTGGGGCATCGAAAGAGCGGCCTTCTCCTGACATGCTGGTGGAGGGCGTGGTCACGCGGCGCGTCCCCCTTCGGTCGCCGCGTGGCGCTCGCGCCTCCCCGTACCCCGCTTCGCTCGCTCGTTGGAGACGCTCAGATGGTTACCTCGCGCTGGACGGCCGCCCCCGCTCGGCCGGCCTCCCCGCGCCGGCGCGGCGCGGTGCTCGAACGGGCGATCCTGGACGCCGCGTTGGAGCAGCTCAGCACCGTCGGCTGGAAGGGCCTGACGATGGAGGGTGTCGCCGCCTCCGCGCAGACCGGGAAGGCCGCCGTCTATCGCCGCTGGCCCTCCAAGGAGGACCTCGTCGCCGACGCGCTGCGGGCCGGGCTGCCGCCGCTGGAGTCCGCTCCCGACGTCGGATCCGTGCGTGAGGACCTGCTCGCCCTGTGCCGGCTGGCGCGCGACGCGATGTTCTCGCGCCCCGGCCACGCATTGCGCTCAGTGATTCACGAATGCGAAGACATTCAGGCCGAGCGCTTCCATACCGTGATTTTCGAAGGGCTGGTCGAGCCGACGATCAGACTGCTGCGGGAGGTCGTCGTCCGGGGAATCGAGCGGGGTGAGGTACGCGAAGACGCGGCGAACGGTTACGTCTACGACGCCATCCCGGCGATGATGATGTACCGCTCGAAGATGTGCGGCAGCGAATGGGGCGACCGTGATCTGGAGGAGATGATCGACCAGTTCATGGTCCCGCTGCTGCGCCGGACGGACTCCTGATCGAGCGCCCGTCCGGGCGTGCGCCGACCGAGGCGAACCGGGTGTCGGAGCCGCTTCTGGGCGGCGTAGGCTAAGGGCGCCATGCCGTACGAACCGCCTACCCACACCGTCGAGCGCTCCCTCCGAGCCACGACCGGAGCGAAGGTCATTGCCGGTGTCGACGAGGTCGGGCGTGGTGCCTGGGCCGGTCCCGTCACCGTCTGTGCCGCGATCACCGGTCTGCGCAGGCCCCCGGAGGGCCTCACGGACTCCAAGCTGCTCACCGTCAAGCGCCGCACCGAACTCGCCCAGACGCTGCGGTCCTGGGTGACGTCCTACGCCCTCGGTCACGCGTCCCCCGAGGAGATCGACGAGCGGGGGATGACGGCCGCGCTGCGCCTCGCCGCCGTGCGTGCCCTGGAGGCCCTGCCGGTCCGGCCCGACGCGGTCATCCTCGACGGCAAGCACGACTACCTCGGGACCCCCTGGCGGGTCCGCACGGTGATCAAGGGCGACCAGTCGTGCGTGGCGGTGGCCGCGGCCTCGGTGATCGCCAAGGTCCAGCGCGACAAAATGATGGCCGAACTGGGTATCGACCATGCAGACTTCGGTTTCGCGGACAACGCCGGGTATCCGTCGCCCGTGCACAAGGCCGCACTGGCGGAGCGGGGACCCACCCCGTACCACCGGTTGTCGTGGGCGTATCTTGATGCGCTGCCCCAGTGGCGGCACCTCAAGAAGGTCCGCACCTGGGTGGAGGAAGGCGTTCCGGCGATCGAGGGCCAGCTCGGCTTCGATTTCTGACGTCTTCGCTCGCACTTGTGTGCCACCCGCTGGTGCCGACCGGACCAGCGTTTGATAAAAATCAGCTCATGCCTCTCATTCCCGAGGAGCCTCAGATTCACGAGAGTGCCCAGGGTCCCCGCGCCACTCCGGCCAGTGGCCGCACCGCGCCGACCCCCCGCCCCGTCCCCGGCCCCCGCCCCGCGGCTCCGCCGCGTCCCGGCCGCCCCGGGCCTCTGCGGCCCACGCCGCCGGCGCAACGCGCCCCGCGTGACGTGGCCGCCGCCAAGCCCGGCCCGTCGGCTCCGGCCGCTGCCGCCGCCCCGGCTCCGGCCGCACCGCAGATCCAGCTGATCCCGGCCTCGCCCGAGGGTGCGCTCGACGCCGCCGAGGAAGCCGTCGACCTGCTCCTCGACTCGGGGCGCACCCCCGGCGAGGTGCTGGTGATCACGACCGGCGAACAGCACCCGTGGGCCGCCCACGAGCTGTCGTTCGGCGAGGCCGCCTACTGGGCGCAGCACGACGCGGGAGACGACGTCTTCTACGCCGACGCCTCCGTGGCCGGCCGTGCCGCGCGGCGCCAGGTCGTCGTCGTGGCGCTGAACGGCGGGACCGACGCCGTGGCCGCCTCGGCGCTGCCGCTGGCCCTCGGCCGGGCCGGTGCCCTGCTGATCGTCTGCGGCGACCCGCAGCGCATCAACTCGGTGCTGGGCGCGGGCGTCTGAGAGGTCACCGGCTCCGTCGGCGCCGTGACGCGCGCAGTGTGCGACGCCGGTGTGCCTCCGGGCAGGCCGGCCTCCTCGCGCGCATGAGTGTTGGCCCGGTGCCGGGACGGACCTTGTTCCCGCCGCGCGTGTGGGGCGTTCGTCATGCCGGATGGTTCCCGAGGGGGCTCACGGCGCCCGGTGGTGGCCGGGGCCACGCACCGGGACCGTCGGCAGCCGCAGGCTCGGCCTCAGCGGGCCGCCGCGCGCCGCAGGACCTCCGACGCCGCGCCGCCGGTGCGGGGCATCGGCAGCGGGGACTCGGACGTGGCGAACGGCTCCGGCGCCGAGTCGGTGTTCGGGCGGCGGCCGCCACGGCCCTCCCCGAGGACCTGCCAGCCGTCGCGGGTCAGCGTGATGTAGGCCCCGCAGCGCAGGCCGTGCAGGGTGCAGGCGTCCCTCAGCCCCCACATCCACGCGCCGTCCTCCTCCGTCCAACGCCCGTCGCCCTCGCGGCAGTAGAGCAGGACCGCGGTGCGCACCGGGGTGCGGCGCCGCAGGTCGTGCGGGATGACGCGACGGAGCTGGGACAGCAGGGCGTTGCGGAACATCCAGCCGTCGGCGGGTGCCGGGCGGCGGACGAACGACGCGCTCGCCCGCAGCCGTTCGTCCGCGTCGAGGACGGCCACGATCGCGGTCGACGGCTTGGGGCGGTGCCGGGAGTGGAGCCCGCTGACGACCTCGCGGGGATTGCGCAGCAGCGGGATGCCCGCGGCGGCCCATTCGGCGGGTTCGAGCATGCGGGCCAGGGAGTTGGATGCGGCGGGCAGGTCGGCTGACGTCGACGTGGATGCCGCGGAGGACGGAGCGAATCCGAAGGTCACGGTCCTCCCTTCGGCTACGCGCCCACACTGAGGGCGAGGTCGGATTCGGGGGAGCGCGCACCGCAGCAGAGCCCTGCCGGACCACGGACGAGCCGTGCGGGGAGCGGACTTCAATTCTTCCTGGCGAACCTGGTTGCGGCAACGAGCAATTGGCGTCGCCGACCGATATCTGATGGCTCGAGAGTTATATCCCTACCCGGAAACGCCGTCCGTGACGCATCGGCGGGCGGTCGGGAGACGCCGGCGGTGACCCGGGGCGGCGAAGGAAACCGCACGTGAAAGGGCTGTCACCTGCTGTGAGTGGCTGATCTGCCCGGTCATCGGGTTGCATGGAGACATGGACGACCAGGAGCTGCACACCGAAGCCGATGCCATCCTCGCCGAGCTCGTGGGCGACCCCGGGGCACGCCTGCGGGAGGACCAGTGGCAGGCGGTGGCGGCGCTGGTGCGCGAGCGCCGGCGCGCCCTGGTGGTCCAGCGGACCGGCTGGGGGAAGTCGGCGGTGTACTTCGTCGCGACGGCGCTGCTGCGCCGGCGGGGCGCGGGACCGACGGTGATCGTCTCGCCGCTGCTCGCGCTGATGCGCAACCAGGTCGAGTCGGCGGCCCGGGCCGGCATCCGCGCGCGGACCATCAACTCGGCCAACCCCGAGGAATGGGAGACCATCCACGGTGAGATCGAGCGCGGGGAGACCGACGTGCTCCTCGTCAGCCCCGAGCGCCTCAACTCCGTCGACTTCCGCGACCAGATGCTGCCGAAGCTGGCGGCCACGACCGGTCTCCTGGTGGTCGACGAGGCGCACTGCATCTCCGACTGGGGCCATGACTTCCGCCCCGACTACCGGCGGCTGCGCGCCATGCTCACCGAGCTGTCACCCGGCGTGCCCGTGCTGGCCACGACGGCGACGGCCAACGCGCGCGTGACCGCCGACGTGGCCGAGCAGTTGGGCACCGGCGCCGGAGAGGCCCTGGTACTGCGCGGGCCGCTGGAGCGGGAGAGCCTGCGGCTGGGCGTGGTCCGGCTGCCGGACGCCGCCCACCGCCTCGCCTGGCTCGCGGAACACCTGGACGAGCTGCCGGGCTCGGGCATCGTGTACACGCTCACGGTCGCCGCGGCCGAGGAGGCCACCGCGTTCCTGCGGCAGCGCGGATTCCCCGTCGCCTCCTACACGGGCCGCACGGAGAACGCCGACCGGCTGCAGGCCGAGAACGATCTGCTGGCGAACCGGGTCAAGGCGCTGGTCGCGACCTCCGCCCTCGGCATGGGCTTCGACAAGCCCGACCTGGGCTTCGTCGTGCACCTCGGCTCGCCCTCCTCGCCGATCGCCTACTACCAGCAGGTCGGACGGGCCGGCCGTGGCGTCGCGCACGCCGACGTCCTGCTGCTGCCGGGGAAGGAGGACGAGGCGATCTGGCGCTACTTCGCGGACACCGCCTTCCCGCCCGAGTCCCAGGTCCGCCAGACCCTCGCCGCGCTCGCGGACGCGGGCCGCCCCCTGTCCGTGCCCGCCCTGGAGGCGACGGTCGACCTGCGCCGCACCAGGCTGGAGACGATGCTGAAGGTGCTGGACGTCGACGGAGCGGTCAAGCGGGTCAAGGGCGGCTGGACGGCGACCGGCGCCGAGTGGGTGTACGACGCCGAGCGCTACGCGCGCGTGGCGCGTCAGCGGGCGGCCGAGCAGCAGGCGATGCGTGACTACGTCGGCACGTCCCAGTGCCGGATGGAGTTCCTGCGGGAGCAGCTGGACGACGAGGGGGCCGCCCCGTGCGGCCGCTGCGACAACTGCGCGGGACCCTGGGCCGACGCGTCCGTCTCGCCGGAGACGCTGACCGGCGCGGCCAAGGAACTGGACCGCCCCGGCGTGGAGATCGAACCGCGCCGCATGTGGCCGACCGGGATGCCCGCGCTCGGCGTCGAGCTCAAGGGCCGCATCCCGGCGGGTGAGCAGTGCTCGACGGGGCGCGCCCTGGGGCGGCTCTCGGACATCGGCTGGGGCAACCGGCTGCGCCCCCTGCTCGCCGAGAACGCGCCCGACGGCCCGGTCCCGGACGACGTGCTGAAAGCCGTGGTGGCCGTCCTCGCCGACTGGGCGCGCTCCCCGGGCGGCTGGGCCCCGGACGTCCCCGACGCCGTGGACCGGCCCGTGGGCGTCGTCGCCGTGCCGTCGCTGACCCGTCCCGAGCTGGTGGGCTCCCTCGCGCGCGGTGTCGCGTCCATCGGCCGGCTGCCGTTCCTGGGCGCGCTGACGTACGCCGGGGAGGACGGCGCGCACCTGGCCCGGCGCAGCAACTCCGCGCAGCGGCTCAAGGGGCTGTCCCAGGCGTTCACGGTCTCCGCGGACCTGGCCGAGGCCCTGGCCGCCACGCCCGGTCCGGTGCTGCTGGTGGACGACTGCACGGACACCGGCTGGACGCTGGCGGTCGCCGCGCGGCTGCTGCGCAGGGCGGGGAGCGGGGAGGTGCTTCCGCTGGTGCTGGCGGCCACGGGGTGAGTAGGGCCCACTGGGGGTGGACGGTCGCTGTTGTCGTGTCCCTGGTCGGACTTATCCACAGGCCCAAGCGGAGTTTTGAGTTCCGCGAGATCGTCGGCGCATGACGAACCACAGCGGAACGACCGGAACCCCCGACAACGACGACACCGTGGGCGGCGAGCGGCAGCGCGCCCGGCGGGTCGGCGACCTCGACCGCGTCCCGGCGGTGCGGGAGCGCCCCCTGCCCGAGCACCAGGTCACCCTGCGCACCCCCGACGAGCTGGCCGACGCCCTGCCGTATCTGCTGGGGTACCGCCCGGAGGACAGCATCGTGCTGGTCGCGCTGCACGACGCGGACGGCCGGGGCCGATTCGGCGGCCGGGCCCGCCTCGGCATCCCCGCGAGCGCCGACGACTGGGACTCCGCCGCCGGGCAACTGGCCCACGGCCTCGTGACCGGCAGCGAGCGCAGGGGAGCCAGGCCGGAGCAGATGGTCGCCTTCCTCTGCCAGGAACCGGCGAAGGGCGAGACGGGCCGGCAGGTCATGGAGCGCCTTCGCCCTCTGGCCCAGAAGACCCGCCTCGCCTGCGGCAGCCTGGACGTCCCCGTCGTCGAGGCGCTGTGCATCTCCGACGGCCGCTTCTGGTCGTACTGCTGCGACCGGGACGAGTGCTGCCCGCCCGAGGGCCGGCCCATGGGCCTCCCCGGCACATCCGTCCTGGCGGCGGCCGCGGCCTACGCGGGGGTCCAGGTGCGCGGCTCCCTGCGGCAGCTGAGGGCGCGGCTCCAGCCCCTGGAGACGGGTGCGGCGCTGGAGCAGGAGGTCGCTCTCGACACCGTGGCCATGGAGCTGGTCCCCAGGGTCCTCGACCTGGCCACGCGGGCCGGCGTCGCGACCGAGACGCTGGAGCTGGCCGAGCGGCTGCTGCGCCGGTTCGCCGAGGCGCCGGTCGTGTCCGGGACGCTCATCGCGGACCTCCGCGACGACGAGCTGCTCGCGCATGACGAGGCGGCGCGGCTCATCCTGGGCCTCCAGGACCGTGCGACCCGGGACCGCGTGGCCGAGTGGATGGAGGGCGGCGAGGCCACTCCCGCGCTCCGCCTGTGGCGGGCGCTCGCCCGCCGCTGCGTACGGCCGTACCACGAGCACGCGGCAGCGCCCCTGACGCTGGCCGGCTGGGTCGCCTGGTCGAGCGGCGACGACCTGGAGGCGCGGGAGGCCTTCGCCATGGCCCTCGCGGCCGACCCCGACTACCTCTTCGCCCGCCTGCTGCATCAGGCCTGCAACGAGGGACTGGACCCGGAGTCGATCCGCCGCTGCCTCCGGGCGGAACGCACCGGGCGCGGCAGGAGGAGCCCGGAGGCCGCGGAGCCGTCGGGGAAGGCTCCGGGCGGGGCGGGGCCGTCCGGGGAGGGACCGGGCGAGGCGGAGTCGTCCGGGGAGGGACCGGACGAGGCGGAGTCGTCCGGGGAGGGACCGGGGCTGGGGGCAGCTCCCCGCCCAGCCCCGTCCCGCCCCCCCGCCCGCGCCCGCCCGCCCCCA
>NZ_JBHWJK010000029.1:0-86036 GCF_042731455.1 Streptomyces sp. NPDC059852
CCGCACACGCGGGGCGCCCTCCGCCGTCGTAGGAGTCGTGGCCGGTCAGCCGGCCGTGTCCTCCCGGCGGACCGACAGCAGGTCCTCCAGCTGCTCCTCACGCGCCTGCGCGGCCACGAAGAGGAGCTCGTCGCCCGCCTCCAGGGAGTCCTCCCGGGACGGGGTCAGCACCCGGGTGCCGCGGATGATCGTGACCAGGGACGTGTCCTGAGGCCACTCCACGTCACCGACCTGCGTGCCGGCCAGGGCCGACTCCTCGGGCAGCGTCAGCTCCACGAGGTTGGCGTCGCCGTGGCTGAAGCGCAGCAGACGCACCAGGTCGCCGACGCTCACCGCCTCCTCGACCAGGGCCGACATCAGACGCGGCGTGGAGACCGCCACGTCCACACCCCAGGCCTCGTTGAACAGCCACTCGTTCTTCGGGTTGTTCACCCGGGCGACGACCCGCGGGACGCCGTACTCCGTCTTCGCCAGCAGGGAGACGACCAGGTTGACCTTGTCGTCGCCCGTCGCGGCGATCACCACGTTGCAGCGCTGCAGCGCCGCCTCGTCCAGCGACGTGATCTCGCAGGCGTCGGCCAGCAGCCACTCCGCCTGCGGGACGCGCTCGACCGAGATGGCGGTCGGCGCCTTGTCGACGAGCAGGACCTCGTGCCCGTTCTCCAGCAGTTCGCCCGCGATGGAGCGGCCCACCGCACCGGCACCGGCAATGGCGACCCTCATCAGTGACCGCCCTCCTCATCAGGACCCTTGGCGAACGCCGCCTCGACCTTGTCGATCTCGTCGGTGCGCATCATCACGTGCACCAGGTCGCCGTCCTGCAGCACCGTCTGCGAGGTGGGCAGGATCGCCTCACCGAGACGGGTCAGGAACGCCACCCGCACGCCCGTCTCCTCCTGGAGCCGGCTGATCTTGTGACCCACCCACTCCGGGGAGGTGTGCACCTCGGCGAGCTGCACCCCGCCGGTAGGGTCCCGCCACAGCGGCTCGGCGCCCGAGGGCAGCAGCCGCCGCAGCATCTGGTCGGCCGTCCAGCGGACCGTCGCCACGGTCGGGATGCCGAGGCGCTGGTAGACCTCGGCGCGCCGCGGGTCGTAGATCCGCGCCGCGACGTTCTCCACGCCGAACATCTCGCGGGCCACGCGCGCGGAGATGATGTTGGAGTTGTCCCCGCTGGAGACGGCCGCGAAGGCGCCCGCCTCCTCGATGCCGGCCTCGCGCAGCGTGTCCTGGTCGAAGCCGACGCCGGTGACCCGGCGGCCTCCGAAGCCCGGGCCCAGCCGGCGGAACGCGGTGGGGTCCTGGTCGATCACTGCGACCGTGTGCCCTTGCTGCTCCAGGGTCTGCGCCAGAGCGGAGCCCACCCTGCCGCAACCCATGATGACGATGTGCACGGTCCTACCCCGCACTCCTCGATAGGCGTCCGACTTGCGTGAACGTGGCGCTCATATCTCTTCTCTCGAATCGCCGGGCAACAGGCGCGGTCCGGTCGCAGACCGCTGGGCAACATCATGCCGGGCTTTCCCGCCGATGATCCCCCGCGGTTCGCATCGTGGGCCCGGCGGCACCCGTGCCGGGGTCCCGCGCGCACCCACGGTCCAAGGTAACGTCCGGATCCGGCCGCCCCGGACGACGGCGCGGACGCAGGTCACGGCGGTGCGCCGCGCACGGCAGTCCCCCCGGATGTGCTCCGCCCCGGGCCGTGGGCATACGATTCTCTGTTGTGTCCAAACTGACCGACGTGCCCAAGCGGATCCTCATCGGGCGCGCCCTGCGCAGCGACCGGCTGGCGGAAACGCTCCTGCCGAAGCGCATCGCCCTGCCCGTGTTCGCATCCGACCCGCTGTCCTCCGTGGCGTACGCGCCCGGCGAGGTGCTGCTGGTCCTCTCCATCGCGGGTGTGTCGGCCTACCACTTCAGCCCCTGGATCGCCGTCGCGGTCGTCGTGCTGATGTTCACGGTGGTCGCCTCCTACCGGCAGAACGTCCACGCCTACCCGAGCGGCGGCGGCGACTACGAGGTGGCCACCACCAACCTCGGCCCCAAGGCCGGGCTCACGGTCGCGAGCGCCCTGCTCGTCGACTACGTCCTCACCGTGGCCGTGTCCATCTCCTCCGGCATCGAGAACCTCGGCTCCGCGATCCCGTTCGTCGTCGAGCACAAGGTCGAGTGCGCGGTCGGCGTGATCCTGCTGCTCACCGTGATGAACCTGCGCGGCGTGAAGGAGTCCGGCGGGCTGTTCGCCATCCCGACGTACGTGTTCGTCGCGGGCGTCTTCCTCATGATCGCGTGGGGCGCGTTCCGCGGGATCGTCCTCGGCGACACCATGCGGGCACCCACCTCCTCGTTCGAGATCAAGCCCGAGCACCAGGGCCTCGCGGGCTTCGCGCTCGTCTTCCTGCTGCTGCGCGCCTTCTCCTCCGGCTGTGCCGCGCTCACCGGTGTCGAGGCGATCTCCAACGGCGTCCCGGCCTTCCGCAAGCCCAAGTCGAAGAACGCCGCGACCACGCTCGCGATGATGGGCCTGCTCGCCGTCACCATGTTTTGCGGCATCATCGCCCTCGCCATGGTCACCAAGGTCCGCATGGCCGAGAACCCGGCCGTCGACCTGGTCAAGGACGGCGCCGCGGTCGGCTCCGGCTACGTCCAGAACCCGGTCATCACCCAGGTCGCCGAGGCCGTCTTCGGCAAGGGCACCTTCTTCTTCGTGGTGCTCGCCGCCGCCACCGCCCTCGTGCTGTTCCTGGCCGCCAACACCGCCTACAACGGCTTCCCGGTGCTCGGCTCGATCCTCGCCCAGGACCGCTACCTGCCGCGCCAGCTGCACACCCGCGGCGACCGGCTCGCCTTCTCCAACGGCATCGTCCTCCTCGCCGGCGCCGCCGCCCTCCTCGTCTGCGTCTACGGGGCCGACTCCACCCGGCTGATCCAGCTGTACATCGTCGGCGTGTTCGTGTCGTTCACGCTCAGCCAGATCGGCATGGTCCGGCACTGGAACCGGCTGCTCGCCACGGAGAAGGACCAGGCCAAGCGGCGCCACATGGTCCGCTCCCGCGCGATCAACACCTTCGGCGCCTTCTTCACCGGCCTGGTGCTCATCGTCGTCCTCCTCACCAAGTTCACCCACGGCGCCTGGGTGGCCCTGCTCGGCATGGTCATCTTCTACGGCACGATGACCGCGATCCGACGCCACTACGACCGCGTCTCCGCGGAACTCGCCGCCCCCGAGGAGCCCAGTGACGACAGCGCACGGCCGTCCCGCGTGCACTCGATCGTCCTGGTCTCCAAGATCCACCGTCCCGCGCTGCGCGCCCTGGCCTACGCCAAGCTCCTGCGCTCGGACACCCTGGAGGCGCTCAGCGTCAACGTCGACCCGGCCGAGACCAAGGCGCTGCGCGAGGAGTGGGAGCGGCGCGGCATCGACGTACCGCTGAAGGTCCTCGACTCGCCCTACCGCGAGATCACCCGGCCGATCATCGAGTACGTGAAGGGGCTGCGCAAGGAGTCCCCGCGCGACGCGGTGTCCGTGATCATCCCCGAGTACGTCGTCGGCCACTGGTACGAGCATCTGCTGCACAACCAGAGCGCGCTGCGCCTGAAGGGGCGGCTGCTGTTCACCCCCGGCGTCATGGTCACCTCGGTGCCCTACCAGTTGCAGTCCTCCGAGGCGGCCAAGCTGCGCGCCCGCAGGCGCGGCGAGTGGAACGCCCCCGGTTCGGTGCGGCGCGGACCGGCGCAGGAGCGGCCGAAGGAGCCCGAGACCCGGAAGTGACCGGGCCGGGACGAGGAGCCCGCGGACGCACGTAGACTGGTGGGCTGTTGTCGGGCCCGGCGGGAGCCGCGCGCCCGGACCCTCACCCCCACTCGATCTGGAGTCACCCCACCATGCAGGCAGAAGAGAAGAAGTCGCTGGTGGGGGAGGAGTACGAGGTCGAGATCGGCCCCGTCGCCCACGGCGGGCACTGCATCGCCCGCACCGACGCCGGCCAGGTCCTGTTCGTCCGGCACACCCTGCCCGGCGAACGCGTCGTGGCCCGGGTCACCGAGGGCGAGGAGGGCGACCGCTTCCTGCGCGCGGACGCCGTGGAGATCCTCTCCGCGTCCAAGGACCGCATCGAGGCGCCCTGCCCGTTCGCCGGCCCCGGCCGCTGTGGCGGCTGCGACTGGCAGCACGCCAAGCCCGGCGCCCAGCGCCGGCTCAAGGGCGAGGTCGTCGCCGAGCAGCTCCAGCGGCTCGCCGGGCTCTCCCCGGAGGACGTCGGCTGGGACGGCACGGTGATGCCGGCCGAGGGCGACAAGCTGCCCGCCGGACAGGTGCCCCAGTGGCGCACCCGCGTGCAGTACGCCGTCGACGCCGACGGGCACGCCGGACTGCGCCGGCACCGCTCGCACGAGGTGGAGCGGATCGACCACTGCATGATCGCCGCCGAGGGCGTCAGCGAGCTGGGCATCGAGAAGCGGGACTGGTCCGGCATGGCGTCGGTGGAGGCCATCGCGGCGACCGGCTCCCAGGACCGGCAGGTCATCCTGACGCCCCGGCCGGGAGCGCGCCTCCCGATCGTCGAGCTCGACCGCCCGGTCTCGGTGATGCGCGTCGGCGAGAAGGACGGCGGCACGCACCGGGTGCACGGCCGCCCCTTCGTCCGCGAGCGCGCCGACGGCCGTACGCACCGCGTCGGCAGCGGCGGCTTCTGGCAGGTCCACCCGAAGGCCGCGGACACCCTGGTGACGGCCGTCATGCAGGGCCTGCTGCCCCGCAAGGGCGAGATGGCCCTGGACCTGTACTGCGGCGTGGGCCTTTTCGCGGGCGCCCTCGCCGACCGCCTCGGTGACAACGGCGCGGTCCTCGGCATCGAGTCCGGCAAGCGCGCGGTGGAGGACGCCCGGCACAACCTGGCCGACTTCGAGCGGGTCCGCATCGAGCAGGGCAAGGTCGAGTCGGTCCTGCCCCGCACCGGCATCACCGAGGTCGACCTCATCGTCCTGGACCCGCCGCGCGCGGGCGCCGGCCGCAAGACCGTCGAGCACCTGGCGTCCCTGGGCGCCCGCCGCATCGCCTACGTGGCCTGCGACCCGGCCGCCCTCGCCCGGGACCTGGCGTACTTCCGGGACGGGGGGTACCGGGTGCGGACGCTGCGGGCGTTCGATCTGTTCCCGATGACGCATCATGTGGAGTGCGTGGCGATCCTGGAGCCGGCGGGCAAGCGGTCCTGAACCGGTCGCGTCCCGTCCGAGAGCCACGAGGTCCGCTCACCCACACGTCCTCCCGGTGAGACGGACGCACCCGCTCGATCCCGCCGCACCTGGGTACCCGACCCAGGTGCTCCGGCCCCGCTTCCGGTGCCGGCCACGCGGGACGCAGGGCGTACGCATCGCGGCTGGGAGGATCGATGGACGGAACCGCGCGGCAGACGGTCGTGGTGACCGGGGCGAGCGCAGGGATCGGGCGGGCGGCGGCCAGGATGTTCGGGGCCCGCGGTGACCGGGTCGCCCTGCTCGCCCGGGGACGCGCGGGCCTGGAGGCGGCCGCGGCCGACGTGCGGGCGGCCGGCGGGGAGGCGCTGCCCCTCGTCACCGACATGGCCGAGTGGGACCACGTCGAGGCGGCCGCCCGCCGGGTCGACGAGGAGTTCGGACCCGTCGACGTCTGGGTGAACAACGCCTTCACCGCCGCCTTCGGCAGGTTCGACGCCCTGTCCCCGGAGGAATTCCTGCAGGCCACCAGGTCGACGTACCTCGGCTATGTGCACGGCACCCGGGCCGCGCTGGATCGCATGGTGCCCCGGGACCGCGGGGCCGTGGTGCAGGTGGGCTCCGCCCTCGCCTACCGGGGCATCCCCCTGCAGAGCGCGTACTGCGGCGCCAAGCACGCCATCCAGGGCTTCACCGAGTCCGTGCGCTGCGAACTGCTCCACGACAGGTCGGCGGTGCGGATCACCATGGTGCAGATGCCGGCCGTCAACACCCCGCAGTTCACCTGGCTGCGCACCCACCTGCCCCGCCACGCCCAGCCGGTCCCGCCGATCTACCAGCCCGAGGTCGCGGCCCGTGCCGTGCTGCGGGCCGCCGACCACCCCCAGCGCCGTGAGTACTGGGTCGGGACGTCCACGGCACTCACGCTGCTGGCCAACGCCGTCGTGCCCGGCCTGCTCGACCGCTATCTGGCCCGTACCGGGTTCGACGCCCAGCAGACCGACGCCCACCCGCAGCCCGGCGGGCACGGCAACCTCTTCGAACCGGCCGACGAGAAACGGGACTACGGAGCCCACGGCGTCTTCGACGCCCAGGCCCACACCGCCGACCCGCAGATCTGGGCCTCGCGGCACCTGGGCAGGACGGCGGCCCTGGCCGGACTCGCCGGCGCGGGATACGCGCTGCTGCGCCGCCGTGCCGGGCGCTGAAGCCCGGGAATCCTCCGGCCGTTTGCCGGTGCCCGGCGTGGATACACGGGCGTGGCGTTCCGGTCGGCGCGCCGCCCGACCGTGCCGACAGAGCGGAGTGCCGTTCATGAACCCCGTGGACCTGCCCCTTCCCGTCGTCCGGCGCCCCCAGCCGGAGACCGACGTACACGCTCTGGAACGTGAGCTGTCGGAACGCGTCGACGGGGAAGTGCGGTTCGACGCGGGCTCGCGGGCCGCGTACTCCACGGACGGCTCCAACTACCGGCAGGTCCCCATCGGCGTGGTCGTCCCGCGGACCGTGGAGGCGGCCGTCGAGGCGGTGGCCGTGTGCCGGGAGCACGGGGCGCCCCTGCTGTCGCGCGGCGGCGGCACGAGTCTGGCGGGCGAGTGCTGCAACACGGCCGTCGTCCTGGACTGGAGCAAGTACGGCAACCGTCTGCTGTCGGTCGACCCGGAACACCGGCGCTGCGTCGTCGAGCCGGGCATCGTCCTGGACGACCTGAACCGGCAACTCGCCGGGTACGGGCTCATGTACGGGCCGAAACCGGCGACGCACCCGAACTGCACGATCGGTGGGATGATCGGCAACAACTCGTGCGGGTCGACCGCGCAGGCATACGGCAAGGTCGTCGACAACCTGCACCGCCTGGAGGTCCTCACCTACGACGGCACACGCATGTGGGTGGGACGGACCGACGACGGCGAACTCCGGCGGCTGACCGCCGCCGAGGGCCGGCAAGGCGACCTGTACCGGGGGCTGGTGGCCCTGCGCGACCGGTACGCGGGCCTGGTGCGCGACCGCTACCCCGACATCCCGCGCCGGGTGTCCGGCTACAACCTCGACTCGCTGCTGCCCGAGCACGGCTTCGACGTCGCCGGGCTCCTGACCGGCTCCGAGTCCACGCTCGTCACCGTCCTGCGCGCGGAACTCGACCTGGTGCCCGTGCCGCGGCACAGCGCCCTCGTCGTGCTCGGCTACGAGGACATCTGCCAGGCCGCCGACCATGTGCCGGCGGTGCTCCGGCACGAACCGGCCGCCCTGGAGGGCGTGGACCACCAGCTGATCCACTTCGAGCAGGTCAAGCACCTCAACACGGACGCCCTCGACGAACTGCCCGAGGGCCGGGCGTATCTGATGGTGCAGTTCGCCGGCGACACCCGCGAGGACGCCGACGCCAAGGCACGCGCGCTGATCGACGCCAAGCCCGCCGACGTCGACCACACCTGGTACGACGACGAACGGCACGTGCGGGAGCTGTGGCAGGTCCGCGAGTCCGGCCTCGGGGCCACCGCGCACGTACCGGGGAAACCCGACACCTGGGAGGGCTGGGAGGACTCGGCCGTCCCCGTCGACCGGCTCGGCGACTACCTTCGCGACCTCAAGCGGCTGTACGAGGAGTTCGACTACGGGCACCCCTCCGTGTACGGGCACTTCGGCCACGGCTGCGTCCACACCCGCATCCCCTTCGACCTGGAGTCCGAGGAGGGCGTCGCCCGGATGCGCGCCTTCGTGGAGAGGGCCGCCGACCTGGTCGTGTCCTACGGCGGATCGCTGTCCGGGGAGCACGGCGACGGCCAGTCGCGGGGCGAACTGCTCGTCAAGATGTTCGGGCCGGAGCTGATCGAGGGCTTCGAGAGGCTGAAGGGCCTGTTCGACCCGGGCAACCACATGAACCCGGGGAAGATCGTCCTGCCGTACCGCCTCGACGAGAACCTGCGCCTCGGCGCGGACCACCTCCCCTGGGAACCGGAGACCGCCTTCTCCTACCCGCACGACGACGGACGGTTCAGCAGGGCCGCCACCCGCTGCGTCGGAGTCGGCAAGTGCCGCTCCTCCCAGGGCGGCGTCATGTGCCCCAGCTACCGGGCCACCCGCGAGGAGGAGCACTCCACCCGCGGCCGGGCCCGGCTGCTGTACGAGATGGTCGACAACCACGCCGACTCCCCGATCACGGACGGCTGGCGGTCCGCGGAGGTGCGCGACGCGCTCGACCTCTGCCTCGCCTGCAAGGGCTGCAAGACGGACTGCCCCGTCAACGTGGACATGGCCACCTACAAGGCGGAGTTCCTGCACCACCACTACAAGCGGCGGCCGCGGCCCCTCGCGCACTACTCCATGGGCTGGCTGCCCGCCGTCGCACGGGCGGCGGCCCTCGCGCCGCGCACCGTCAACGCGCTGACGCGGGTGCCATGGGTGGCCCGCGCGGCCAAGGCGCTCGGCGGTGTCGCCCCGGAACGCGACGTGCCGCTCTTCGCCGAGCAGCGCTTCACGGACTGGTGGCGGGAGCGGGGCGGGCCGCGTGGCGAAGGGCATCGCGGCGAGGTCGTCCTGTGGCCCGACACCTTCACCGACCACTTCCACCCGGCGGTGGGAAAAGCGGCCGTGGAGGTCCTGGAGGCGGCCGGCTTCCGGGTCAAGGTGCCGCGGGCGGCGGTGTGCTGCGGGCTGACGTGGATCTCCACCGGGCAGCTGGACATCGCCAGGCGGGTCCTCGCGCACACCGTCGACGTGCTCCGTGACGATCTGCGCCGGGGCACCCCCGTGGTGGGTCTCGAACCGAGCTGCACGGCGGTCTTCCGCGCGGACGCCTCCGAACTCCTGCCGAAGGACCCCGACGTGGACCGGCTGCGCGAGCAGACGCGCACCCTGGCGGAACTGCTCGTCGAACGCGCCGGGGACTGGCGCCCGCCCAGGGTCGACGCCCGCGCGGTGGTGCAGCGCCACTGCCACCAGTACGCCGTCATGGGCTTCGACGCCGACCGGGAGATCCTGGAACGCGCCGGCGTCGACGCCGACGTCCTCGACGCCGGCTGCTGCGGCCTGGCCGGCGACTTCGGCTTCACGAAGGGCCACTACGACGTCTCCATGGCCTGCGCCGAGGCGGGACTGCTGCCCGCCGTGCGGGACGCGGACGCCGGGACCCTGGTCCTCGCGGACGGCTTCAGCTGCCGTACCCAGGTCGACCAGGCGGACGTGGGGCGTACGCCGCTGCACCTCGCGGAGGTGCTGGCGGCCGGGCTGACCGGCGAGCGGGCCGTTCCCGAGCGCCCGAAGGCACCCGGCGCACGGGCCCTGCTGCGGCCGGGAGCCGCCGGCGCGGCGGCGGTCGCTGTGGCGCTGTGGTGCCTGCGCCGCACCGCCGCCCGGCGCCGATAACGATCACCAGCCGTCGGACGGCACCCCGTCCGACGCGCCGCCGAACCGCGCCGAGCACTCCAGCAGCAGGGCGTGCACGAAGGCCTGGGGCAGGTTGCCCCGCAGCTGACGCTGTGCCACGTCGTACTCCTCGGCGAACAGCCCGGCCGGCCCGCACGCCGAACGGGTCCGCTCGAACCACCGCGCCGCCTCCGCGTGCCGGCCCTGAGCGTGGGCGGCCATCGCCATCGTGAAGCCGCACAGCAGGAAGGCGCCCTCCGCGTCACCCAGCGGCTCGTCCCCGTGCCGGAACCGGTACACATGGCCGTCCGCGGCCAGCCGGCGCACCACCAGGGCGCGCGTCGCGGAGAAGGCCGGGTCGTCGGACGGCACCGCCCCCCGGGCCAGCGGCAGCAGCAGGGCTGCCTCCGGCCCGTCGTCGTCGGCAGCGCGCCGCCAGTGGCCGTCGGGGTGCAGGCAGCGGGACCGGGTGGTGGCCAGGACACGGTCGGCGAGGCGCGCCCAGTCCGCCGAAGCCGGGGTGCGCAGCTCCCGCGACAGGTCGCGCAGGCCGACCACGCAGCAGAGGCGGGAGTGGGTCCACCACCGGTCCTCCAGCTCCCACAGGCCCGCGTCCGGCCGTGTCCAGGTCTCCGCCACGGCGTCCGCGGCCACGGCGGCGGCGCGGGCCGCCCGGGCGTCCAGGACGTCGTGCCGGGCGGCCGCCGCGAACAGCTGGAGCGCCTCCCCGAAGACGTCGAGCTGGAACTGCCGGCCCGCGCGGTTGCCGGTCCGGTCGCCGCCACCGGGATAGCCGACGAGCGGCAGTTCACGTTCCGGCGGCAGCGGCCCGCCGTCCACCGTGTAGGCCGGACGCAGACCGGCGCCGTCCTCCAGAAGGCGGTCGGCGACGAAGCCGACCGCACGCTCCAGCAGCGGGTGCGGGCCGTGCGCGGCGACCGCGACACCGGCGTAGCACTGGTCGCGCACCCACGCGTACCGGTAGTCGTAGTCGCGGCCGGTGTCGGCACGTTCGGGCAGCGAGGTGGTGACCGCGGCGACCATGCCCCCGGCGGTGCTGGTCAGTCCGTTGAGCACGGCGTACGCCATCCGCGTGTCGCGAGGCGCTGCGGTGTCCGCGCAGTCAGGCACGGCCCGGCTCCACCAGCGTTCGGTGGAACTCCACAGAGAGGCCGCGTCGAGAGGGTCGTCGCGCCGCTCCGTGGACAGCTCCAGGACGAGGTCGCGCGCCTCGCCCTGCGGCAGGCGCAGCCGGGCGCGCAGTCCGCCGTCCGGGTCCGGGCGGGCGTCCCGCGCGCCGGAGAACCGCACGTGCAGCGGGCCGGACCGGGCCCGCCAGATGGCGTCCTCCTGCCGCACCTGCGTCATGGGGTGCTTTCCGTGCCCGGCGCGCACGTCGAGGTCGACGTCGACGAGGGCGGTCCCGCGGACGGCGCGGACCTGCCGGAGCAGCACCAGGCGCCCGGGCCCGGCCGGCGCCGCCAGCGCCTCCCGGCAGGTGACGATCCCGTCCGAGGTGACCCATCGGCCGACCCGGACGAGCGTGCCGTCCTCGTAGGAGCCGCCCCACACGTTCCAGCGGTCGGCGGGACGGACCCCGTACCGGCCAGGGCCGCCCAGGAGACCGCTGAAGACGGCGTCGTCGTGCCAGGCCGGCGCGCACAGCCACGCGATGCCGCCGCGGGGATCCACGAGGGCCCCGCGCTCGCCGTCCGCGATCAGGGCGTAGTCGCGCAGCGCCCACGGGCTGTCCGCGCGCGGGTCGGGGTCGACGGGGCGGTTCATGCGGTGCGGAAGCGGTCGGCGGCCGTCCGGTCCAGGGTGAGGCCGTGGCCGGGCTCGCCGGAGGCGCCGGGGGCCACGGTGCCGCCGCCGGGGTCGAGCGTGCCGTGGAACAGCAGGTTCTCGATGCGGACGTGGTCGTGGAACCACTCCAGATGGCGGGTGTTGGGCACGGCCGCGGCGACGTGCGCGTGCAGGTGCGGGGCGCAGTGCCCCGAGATGTGCAGCCCGAGACCCTCGGCCACGGCCGCCGCGCGGAGCCAGACCGTGACGCCCCCGCAGCGTGTGACGTCGGCCTGCAGACAGTCGACGGCCCCCGAGGCCGCCATCCGCGTCAGGTACGGCAGGTCGTACCCGTACTCGCCGGCGGCGACGTCGGCGCTGACGGCCTCGCGGACCGCGCGCAGCCCGGTCAGGTCGTCGGAGGAGACCGGCTCCTCCAGCCAGCCGACGCCGAGGCCGGCCATCGCGGACGCCATGCGGACCGCCTGCTTGCGCGTGTAGCCGCCGTTGGCGTCGACGTACACCTCGGCGGCGTCGCCCACGGTCCGCCGGGTCAGCGCGACGCGGTGCAGGTCGCGGGTCTCGCGCCGCCCCCAGGACTCGGCGACCTTGATCTTCACGCGGTCGATGCCCTGCTCGCTCCAGCCGCGCAGCTGCCGTTCGAGCTGTGCGTCGTCGTACGGCGTGAGGCCGCCGCTGCCGTACACCGCGACCTCCTCGCGGGCCGCGCCGAGCAGCCGGACCAGGGGGAGGTCCAGCAGGCGTGCCTTCAGGTCCCACAGGGCCGTGTCGACGGCGGAGACGGCACCGGCGGCGATCCCGGGGCGGCCGGCGTTGCGCAGGGCCCGGCTCATCCGGTCGTTGGCGGCGGGTACGGCGAAGGCGTCGTGCCCCACGACGAGACCGGCCAGTTCGTGCTCGACGACGGACGCGGTGGCCGGGGAGCCGTAGGTGAAGCCGATCCCCGTCCGGCCCTCCGCGTCCGCCTCGACCAGCACCAGCGTCGTCGCGTCCCAGCTCAGGGTGGCGTCGCCGCCCGGCAGATCCGTGGGGACCCGGTACACGGAGACGGCCAGCCGCTCCACCCGGGGCCCGTCCCGGCGCGCCCGGTCCGGCGGCACCGCCCTGGTCACGGGGTCCCGGCGCCGCTGTCCTGTTCGCCGGCGCCGGGGCGGTCGTCGCGGTGCCGGCTGCCCGGCAGCATCTCCTGCACCTTGGCCTTGAGCCCCTGCTTCACCATGGACCCGCGATCGCTGTCGCCCTTGAGGACCGCGAGGGCGGCGGCCTCGATCTGGTCCAGGGAGGCGTGCGGCGGGATCGGCGGCACCGCCGGATCGGTGCGGAAGTCGATGACGAACGGCCGGTCGGCGGCGAGGGCCCGGTCCCAGGCGGCCTCCACCTCCTCGGGCTTCTCCACCCGGACTCCGTCCAGGCCGATGTTCCGGGCGATGTCCGCGTACGGCAGATCGGGGATGTGCTGGGACTCCTCGAACTGGGGGGCGCCGGACATGGCGCGCATCTCCCAGGTGACCTGGTTCAGGTCGCCGTTGTTCAGCACGGCCACGATCAGCCGCGGATCGGCCCACTCCCGCCAGTACTTCGCGGCGGTCACCATCTCCATCATGCCGTTCATCTGCATCGCCCCGTCCCCGACCAGCGCGATCGCGGGCCGGTCCGGGTGGGCGAACTTCGCGCCGATCGAGTACGGCACACCCGGGCCCATCGTCGCCAGGGTGCCGGAGAGGGAACCGCGCATCCGGCCGCGCAACCGCAGATGGCGGGCGTACCAGTTGGCGGCCGAGCCGGAGTCCGCGGAGATGATCGCGTCGTCGGGGAGCCGGCCGTCCAGGGCGTGCACGACGTACTCCGGGTTGACCGGATCGGCGCTCACCGCGGCCCGCCGCTGCATGACCTCCCACCAGCGTGCGACGTTCTTCTCGATCTGCTCCCGCCACTTGCGGTCCTGCTTGCGGTGCAGCTTGGGCAGCAGCCGGCGCAGGGTCTCGCGGGCGTCCCCGACCAGGTTGACCTCGTTGGGGTAGCGCAGACCGATCATGTGCGGGTCGATGTCGATCTGCACGGCCCGTGCCTGGTCCAGCTCGGGCAGGAACTGGGTGTAGGGGAAACTGGAGCCGATCATCAGCAGGGTGTCGCACTCCTGCATCAGCTCGTACGAGGGCCGCGTGCCCAGCAGCCCGATGGAGCCGGTGACGTAGGGCAGGTCGTCGGGCAGGGCGTCCTTGCCGAGCAGGGCCTTGGCCACGCCCGCGCCCAGCACGTCCGCCAGCCGCTCGACCTCCTCCCGCGCGCCGCGGGCGCCCTGCCCGATCAGCACGGCGACCTTCTCGCCGGCGTTCAGCACGTCGGCCGCCCGCTGCACGTCCTCCTCGTCCGGGACCGGCGCGTAGCGGCCCAGACCGAGGCTGGAGGGCACCATCTTGAAGGCGTGCGTGGGCGGGCTGTAGTCCAGCTCCTGCACATCGCCCGGGATGATGACCGCGGTGACCGTGCGCTCGGCGTAGGCGGTGCGGAAGGCCCGGTCGATCAGGTTGGGCAGCTGCTCGGGGACCGTGGCCGTCTCGCAGAACGCGGAGGCGACGTCCTTGTACAGGTTCGCGAGGTCCACTTCCTGCTGGTACGAGCCGCCCATGGCGCTGCGGTTGGTCTGCCCGACCAGGGCCACCACCGGCACGTGGTCCAGCTTGGCGTCGTAGAGGCCGTTCAGCAGGTGGATGGCACCGGGGCCGGAGGTGGCCGCGCAGACCCCGACCTTGCCGGAGGACTTGGCGTAGCCCACGGCCTGGAACGCGGCCATCTCCTCGTGCCGGGCCTGGACGAACTTCGGCCGGTCGTCCGCCCGCCCCCAGGCCGCGAGCAGGCCGTTGATGCCGTCGCCCGCGTAGGCGAAGACATGCTGGACGTCCCACTCCCGCAGCCGCTGCAGGACGTGGTCGGACACTTTGGTGCTGGCCATGCCGCGCTCCGTTTCGATTCCGACGCCGGACGGGGGTCCCGCGCGCCCGGACCGTGCACAGGGGGCGCGAGGGACGCTTCCTGGGTAACCGCGCGGCTACCCGCGAAACGTCAGTGGGGCACCGGCCGGCGTGGGCTACGAGGTGCCCGGGATGGACGGCCGGGGTCAAGGTGACACAGCCGCCGCGTTCCCGGGCGACGAGGTCGCGCTCGGCCATGCGGGTGAGCTGGTGGGAGAGGCGGGTGCGGTCCTGGCCGAGGGCCGTGGCCAGTTCGCTCAGTGACCCGGCCCCCGAAGAGGCCGGGTCCGGGGTGTCAGAGTTCCGACACGAAGTAACGCTCCACCGTCATCCGCGCGTTCGCCGAGGCGCCTACGCGGCTGCCCGTGGTCTCGCGGGCCAGGGTGTAGAACGCGTCGACGTAGTCCGGGTCGTCGGTCCACCAGGAGGTGGGCATCGCGTCGATGACCGCGTCGACCAGCGGGATGTACGCGCCCTGGTCGGTGATGGTCAGCAGGACCGCGGCGAGTGCCGTGGCCAGCGAGGAGTAGTTGGTGTCCCCGTCGTCCTCCATGAGCACGACGTCGGCCAGGTTGTACTTGTAGTTCGACCAGTTGACCAGGATCTGGCCCGGGTAGTAGGTCGTGCCCTCGTCGTCGATGTACGGCATGGTGACCGTGTCGACGCGGACCTTCCCGTCCGTGCCGAAGCCGGTGACGAGGCCGAACATCTCCGCGTCGCCCTTGAACCACGGCTCCTCGACGTCCGCCACGCTGATCGACTTGATGCGGGTCGTCCAGAAGCCGGAGGCCGCGGCCGACGCCGAGGCCGACGGGGCGGTGGTCGCCTCCGGGCGGGACAGGCCCCGGGCGGCCAGCTCCTTGCCGATGACCTTCAGACCGGCGTCCAGCGCCGTCTGCCCGTCGACGCCGACGACGTAGACGGGCCGGTCCGGCGCCTTCGTCGCGTCCAGCTCGTGCGCCCTGCCCGCGCTGTCGTAGGCGACGACGACCTCGGCGTCCTCGGACGGTGCCGACGCGACCAGCGGGGCGGTGCGTGCGAGGTCGGCCGCGTTCGCCGACGGGCCGGCGAGGCTCACCCGGAGCAGGGGCGGCGCCTCCTTGCCGAGCCCCTTCGCGCGGGCCACGGCCGTCTCGGCCTCGGCGAGGGTGCTCCGGAAGTCCTTGACGGACCCGGTACGGGACGTCGCCGTCAGGGACAGCAGGTCCACGTCCTCGCCGGCCGGCGTCGCCGCGGCGACCTGCTTGCGCCAGGCGGGCTCGGCGAGCGTACGGGCGAACGCGCGGGCCGTCGTGGCCTCGATCTCGGCGACGGGCGAACTCTTGGCGGGGGCGGAGGCCGGTGCGGCGGGGGTGGCCGCCGCCCCCGCGGTTCCCTGAAGGGTGGTCAGGGCCAGCCCGCTCAGCGCGAGCGCGGTCAGAGCCGCGCGGAGCCGTCTCTCAGCGAACAACTTGTCCTCCATGCATGGGCGTTGCCCGAGTGGGGGGCATGCCGGAAGTACCGCCGTGCGGCGCACGACGGCCGTGCTCGTGCGAGTGCGGCTTCAGTGTGGCGGCTGTTCGTCTACGCGGATAGACGGCCGGGGAGCGATTCATGGCCAAAGGTGGCCGAGTGCCGGGAAGATTCCGGCCGGCAGGTTGCGGACAGGGCTGCGGGGGAGCCCGTCACCAGCCCGCGCGGCGGATGCGGAGGGGGCCGCGGGCCTCGTCCTCCCTGACGGGCCGGCCGCCCTGGGTGACCTCGACCCTGCCCTGCGCCACCAGACGCCAGGCCGCCCGGCGGGCCGGTTCCATCAGGGCCCGCCAGCCGTCGTCGTCCCCGTCGTACACGGCGCGCGCGGCGTCGGACGGGCAGATCGAGGACGTGGCCGCACGGCGCTCCAGCAGGCCGATGATGGCCCGCTCGAGCCGCCGGTCCGTCCGCGTCACGCCCTCCAGTGTGGCACCGGCCCGTGCGTCACAGATCGAGGGTGAGCGTGGCCGACCGCGCCCGCGAGACGCAGGCGTACATCCGGCCCGGCGATGCGCCGATGTCGTCCCGGTGCTCCGGTTCGCCGTCCAGGAGGACGACCTCGCAACTGCCGCACACCCCCTCACGGCACCCGGACGGCACGGGGAACCCGGCGTGGTTCAGCGCGTCCAGCAGGGAGTCCTCGGCCTCGACGCGCACCTCGCGTCCCGAGCGGGCGCAGCGCACGTCGAAGGGCTCGTCCGGCGCGAACTCCTTCGGCGCGGGCCGGAACCGCTCGACCTGCAGGCGCTCCGGCGGGAACACCGCTTCCGCCGCGTCGAGCATCGGCGCCGGGCCGCAGCAGTACACGAGGGCCCGCGGGCCCAGGGCCGCCGCCTGCGCGGCGAGGTCCGGGCGGCCGCACTCCTCCGTGGCGTGGACGCGGACCCGGTCGCCGTGCGCCGCCCGTAGTTCGCCGGCGAACGGCATGGTGGCCCGCGACCGGCCCACGTACAGCAGCCGCGCCGAGGCCCCCGCCGCGACGGCCGCCGCCAGCATGGGCATGAGGGGCGTCACGCCGATGCCGCCCGCCACGAACAGGTACTCCGGCGGGGGCAGGAGGGGAAAGGTGTTCCGGGGCAGGGAGACGTCGAGCGCGTGCCCCTCGTCGAGGTACAGGTGGATGTACTCCGAGCCGCCCCGGCTCAGCCGGTCGTGCCGGACGGCGACGCGGTATGTCTCGGGATCGTCCGGGTCCCCGCACAGCGAGTACTGCCGGGTCAGCCAGTTCGGCAGGGACAGGTCGATGTGCGCGCCGGGCTCCCAGGGGGCCAGCGGGCCGTCGGCGCCCCGCAGACGCAGCGAGAGTACACCCCGGGCGACGGGTTCGGCCTTGTCGAGAACAGTGCGTTGCACGGACGGAATCCCCCCTAGGTCGTGTCCGCAAAGTCCTGCCTGCCGCCCGGCGCCCGGCACGCACTCTCGGCGCACCGGCCGGCCACCCGCGTACAACCAGTACGCGGGAGCCCGTCCGGCACACCGAGAGCACGCACCGGACACCGCTCGGCCCGCCCTACGGGCGGACGACGGGACTTTGCGGACACGACCTAGTACAGGCGCCGGTAGTCGTGTTCGAGCATCTCCGTCAGCACCGCCGGGTCGGCGTCGACCTGCATCTGGTCGGCGGCGATCTCCCCGATCGACGGCAGTTCATCCGCCAGGGCCTGGCTCGCCGGATCCCACATCCGGGAGCGGATCAGCGCCCGGCCGCAGTGGAAGAAGACCTCCTCCACGTCCACCACGATCGCCAGCCGGGCCTCCTTCCCGTCGACGCGCATCCGGGCGAGGACCTCCGGGTCGTCGGTGGGGTAGGCGCGGCCGTTGACCCGCAACACCTCCCGCACCCCGGGGACGACGAACATCAGTCCGATCCCGTCGTTCTCGGCGAGATTGCGGAAGGAGTCGGCGAGGTTGTTGCCCGGCCGGTCGGGGATCGCGAGCGTGCGCTCGTCCAGCACCTTGACGAACCCCGGGTGGTCGCCGCGCGGCGAACTGTCGGGCAGCCCGGCCGCGTCCGAGGTGGCCAGGGCCGCGAAGGGGGAGTGGGCGATGAAACGGCGCGCGTGGTGGTCGAGCCGGTCGTGGTTCTTGCGCTTCACCAGTTCTCCGGGCTCGCCGATCCGGGCGCGCACCTCCGCGAAGGTCATGCGCCGCGGGCGGCGCTCCCCGGCGACGGGACCTCCGCCCGCCGCCGGGACGTCACGAGTGATCATCAAGTCCGCCTTCCAGTCGCTCCCGACACGCCCCCGCCCGTGCGGAAGGGGGCGTCTACGACCGTAGGAACGGACCGCGATTCCGACCAGTGCAACCTTGATACGGAGTCTTTCCGCTCCCGATAATCGGCGGCGTGGACCATGTCGATCTGAACCTCATCGAGGCGCTGGACGCCCTGCTCGCCGAGAACAGCGTGACCAAGGCGGCGGAACGGCTGCACACCTCGCCCCCCGCGATGAGCCGCGCCCTGGCCCGGCTGCGACGCGCCTTCGGCGACCCGCTCCTCGTACGGGCCGGACGCGACCTCGTGCCGACGCCCCGGGCCCTGGAGCTGCGCGGCGAGGTGCAGGCGGTCACCGGCCGGGCCCGCGCCCTGTTCGCGCCGTCGGGCACCGCCGACCCGCGCACCTCCGTCCGCACCTTCGACCTGCAGGTCGGCGACATGCTGTCCACGACGTTCATCCCGCGCCTCCTCGACGACCTGCGGGCCGAGGCGCCTGGCATCTCCCTGCGGCTGCGCCCGGAGAGCCTGGAGGACACCCCGGCCCTGCGCGAGGGACTGGTGGACCTGGAGGTCGGGATCGTCCGGCAGGGGCACCCGGAGATCCGCTCCGAGACCCTGCTCACGGAGACGCTGACCGGTGTCGTACGCCCGGACCACCCCCTCGCCGAGGCGCGGACGGTGACACCGCGGCGGTTCGCCGCCGCCGACCACGTCGTGGTGTCCCGGCGCGGCCGGGCGCACGGCCCCATCGACGAGCGGCTCGCCGAGGCCGGGCTGAGCCGGCGCGTGGTCGCGGTGGTCCCCAGCGTGGCGACCGCCCTGTTCCTGACCCGCGAGACCGACGTCGTCGGCGTGGCCCCGGCCGGCCTCGGACGCTCCATGCTGCGCACGCTCGGGCTGCACACCTTCCCGATCCCGCTGGAACTGCCGCCCCTGACCGTCGGCATGGCGTGGCACCCCCGCAACGACCACGACCGCACCCACCGGCTGCTGCGCGACCGCATCCGCCACATCATGACGACGGTGCTGGACGGGCCCGGAGGTGTCGCGCCCTGAGCCGGACCGCGACCCGGCCACCGCCGTCGCGAGGACCGTGGTCCGGCCACCGCCGTCGCGAGGACCGTGGTCCGGCCACCGCCGTCGCGAGGACCGCGCGCCTTGACCTTGACACGGTGGCAAGGTGTCCCCTGGGTGCAGGAGGTGGTCCCGATCAACCCGACACACACGACCCCGCACACCGCCCGCCTGACCGCTGCCCTGGGCGCCGACGACCCGTCGGTCCGGCTCAAGGCGGCCCTGGCGGCCGGCTCGTCCCCCGACCCCGGCCTGCTGGACGCCCTGGTCGAGCGCTGCGCGGTCGAACCGGACTTCTTCGTACGGGACATGCTGTCCTGGGCCCTGACCCGCCTGCCCTCCGCGCCGGCCCTGGCCCGGATCCGGCGGGAACTCGACGCCGACCGGGCCCAGGCGCGCGCCCAGGCCCTGCACACGCTCTCCAAGATCGGCGACAGGAGCGCCTGGACATGGATCCCGCGCGCCCTGCTGCACGACCGGGACGACGAGGTGGCCCGGACGGCCTGGCGTGTCACGGTCGCCCTCGCGCCGGACGACGAGGAGACCCGCGCCGACCTGGCCGGTGAACTGGTCCGGCAGCTGGGCCGCGGCGACCGGGCCGTACGGCTGAGCCTGAGCCGGGCGCTCATCGATCTCGGGGACGTCACCCGGCCCGTCCTGGAGCGGGCCGCCACCGGCCCCGACCCGGCCGTGGCCACACACGCCGCCGCCACGGAACTGCTCCGCGAGCGGCCGGAGACCGGCTTCGACGCGGCGGTGGACGAGGCCAGGCGGATCGTCGCACTCGGGCCGGAGCGGGCCGCGCCGCCCGCGCCCGCTCCGACGGGGACCGGCCCATGCTGATCGGTGAGGTCGCCCGGCGCTCCGGGGTCAGCGCCCGGATGCTCCGGCACTACGACGCCCTCGGTCTGGTACGGCCCACCGGCCGCACCGTCGGCGGCTACCGCGAGTACTCCGCCGAGGACGTCCGCCGGATCTTCCACGTGGAGAGCCTGCGGTCCCTCGGCCTCTCGCTCCACCAGGTCGCGCAGGCGCTGGGCGACCCGGCCTTCACGCCGGACGCCCTGGTCGGCGACCTCATCCGGTGGACCCAGGAGCGGCTGGACCGGGAACGGGAGCTGCTCGAACGGCTCCGCGCCATCGACGCGTCGGCCCCCGCGGACTGGCAGGACGTCCTGCGGGTCGTCGCCCTCATGCAGGGCCTGGACTCGCCCCATGCCGCGCGCCGGCAACAGGCCGTGCTCGCCCGGCAGGACGACGTACCCGTCCCCGCCGAGCTCCTGGCCAAAGCCGTACTGGCCGAGCCGGACCCGGTCGTGTCGGGCGCCCTGCGCTGGGCGCTCGCGCGGTCCGGGGATTCCGGCGTGACCGCGCTGGCCGCGGGGGTGCACGACGAGGACCCCGCCGTCCGGCTGCGGGCCGCGCGGGCGCTCGCCGATCTGGCCGAGGTCCCCGCGGCGGCGGCCGCGCTGGAGGACGCGCTCGCGGACCCGGACCCGGCGGTCCGCCGCCCGGCCGCCCTCGCGCTGGGCCGGCGGGGCACGACCGCGGCCGTACCCGTGCTCGTCGGCATGGTGGTCGACGGCGTGAACGACGTCGACGCGGCGGAGGTCCTCGGCGCGCTGTCCGCGGACCCGGCCCGCGCCGACGGCGTCCTGACCGCCCTGACCGGCGAACTCACCGCTCCCGGGGCCGACTCCGCGACCCGGATCCGTCTCACGCAGGCGCTGGTCGAACTGCCCGGCCCCGGTGTGCGCCAGGTGCTGGACCGCCTGTCCCGGGACGACGACCCCGCCGTCGCCCGCGTCGCCGCGGCCTTCGCCGGCCTGCTCGACGGACGGTCCTGAGCGCGGGATTCGTGGTCACGTCACTGCGGGAGTTCCGCTCCCGACTGCTCGGCGACCATGTACCGGGCGTACCAGTCCGGCCAGTCGGGGTCCTCCGCGCCGGTGCGGGCCTCGTGCTCGCCGTGTGCGGCGGCGGCCCGGCGCAGGGCGCCCGCCAGGTCGTCGGCCGACGCGAACGCCGTGGCCGAGGGGTCCAGGCGGCCCGGCAGCCGGGTGGTGATCTCCTGGAGCACGTACCCGTTCCCGTCCGGGTCGCTGAACGACAGGAACGAGCCGTAGCTGCCGCGCTCCGGGTCGGGGCCCGGCACCCGCGCGTCCGTGCCGCCGTGGTGGAAGACGCCCCCAGCGTCGTGGAAGATCTCGCTCGGGTCGGCGCCGTTCCGTTTCAGCTCGCTGTGGGCCGCCTCGATGTCGTCGACCACCAGGTGCAGACCCCGTGCCGTGCCCGGCGCCTGCTCGGTCACATGGGTGCCGAAGATGACCGACGCCGGTGAGCCCGGAGGGGTCACCTGCACCACCCGGAACGTGTCGTCCGTGGGGACGTCCGCGTCCAGCCGCCAGCCCAGCGCCGTGTAGAAGTCCTTCGCCCGGTCGACGTCGGACACCGGCACCACGACGACCTCGAGTTTCATGTCCATGGTTGTGTGGCTCCCGTCTCGGAGGGCGGCGGCGCGGCGGACGACGGCGGTGTGCGGCCGTACGCCGGTACGTCGGGCGCTCAGTGCGCGACGAGCTGCTGTCCGCCGTCGATGTCGTAGGTGGCGCCGGTGAGGGCGCCGTTGGCCATGATGTGCAGCGCGAGGGAGGCGACGTCGCCGGGTCCGACGACCCGCCCGATGGGCAGTGTGCGGCGCAACTCCTCGCGGCGCGCCTCCAGTTGCTCCCCGAGGAGGGACGCTGAAAGGGGCGTGTCCACGAAGCCCGCCGCGAGGAGGTTCACCCGCACCGGGGCGATCTCCACGGCCAGGTTCGCGGCCAGCGCGGGCAGGGCCGCGGTGAGCGCGCCGATCACGGCCATGCCGGGGGCGGGCCGGCGGGCACCGGTCCCGCCGATGAACAGCAGCGTCCCACCGGGCCTGACCTTGTCGCGGCAGGCCCGCCCCGCCGCGAGCAGCATCGCCAGGCGCCCGCCGAAGTCCCGCCCGCCCGCGGTCAGATCGAGGTCGGCGAGCGGCGTGTACGAAGGGCTGCCCGCCGTCACCAGAACGTGGTCGACCTGACCGGGCAGCTCCCGCAGGAACCCCTCCAGACGGTCGGCGTCCATGGCGTCGAACGCGGCCGTGCTCAACGGCTTCAGCTCCTCGGCCGCCCGCTCCAGACGCCCGGGGTCGCGGGCCGTGAGGATCACGTCACCGCCGGCCGCCCGCACCTGCCGGGCGGTCTCCAGACCGATGCCCGAACTGCCGCCCACGACCACGACCGTCTGTCCGGCGGGCCCGCCCGACACCGGGGCAACCGCTTCCGCCTCGTCGCTCGCTGTCACCGGAACTCACCGCCGTCCGCACGTCCGACACGAGCCTGGGGCAGGGGCGTACCAGCCGTCCATGTGTGCGCTGGACCTTCCCGCCCGTATCCGGGCTCTCCGCCACGGACTGCCCGGCCCGAGCCATCAGTCTGTCACCCGTCCGGCGGAGTCGCACGCGGGCCGGGCAAGGGTCCGGCCACCCGGTACCCGTGCCCTGCCACCCGTCCCGGCACCGCCGCCCACGCCGTCCGCGCCCGGCGACGACGCGTCCGATGCGGTCGCGGGCCGTGTCGGTGTTGGGCCGAACGGGTGACTTGGCGTAAGAATTGGCTGGTGCAGGCATTGAGGGCGAGTCAGGTCGGGGTGAGCCGGTGAACAGCTACGACGTCACCGATGAACAGTGGGAGGGGCTCGCCCAGGTCGTGCCTTTGCGGGGGCGTGACGCCTGGCCGTCGGCGGTGGACCACCGTGCGATGCCGGAGGCGGTGACGGAGCCGCGCCGGCGTTTCGTCGTCCTGCGGGTCAACGTGTTCGGGGACGCCCGCGAGGTCGCGGAGACCCTGATGGCCGGCATCCCGGTGCTGCTGGACCTGACGGGCGCCGAGAACGAGGTCGCCAAGCGGGTGCTCGACTTCAGCACGGGCGTGGTCTTCGGCCTGGGCAGCGGTATGCACCGCGTCGACCGGAACGTGTTCCTGCTGACCCCGCCCGGCACCGAGGTGAGCGGACTGATGGAGACGGCCGGCGTCCCCGGCGCCTGACATGGGGCGCCCGCGCGCGGTGCCGTACCCCGTTCGTAGGAAGCCCGCGAGGGTGGAACGGTTCGCCTGAGGAGCACGGCTCTACGGTCCCCGACATGGGCCTTTCCTCTGTCTTCGGTGCCGTGTCCGTGCCATCCCCGGACCGTCGGGCGGGGGTCGCGGCACACCCGCCGGAACCGGCCTCGGCGGACGAACCCGCCGAGGGGCGTCCGGGCGACGCTCCGCCCGACCCGCCCCGGCCGCATGTCGTCGAACTGCGGCTGTCCGCGTTCGCCGGGCACCGCCGCGCCGTGTTCCCGCTCGGCCCGTGCACGTTCCTCGCGGGACCCAGCGGATCCGGCAAGACGACAGCGCTGCGGGCCTACGAGGCACTGGCCGGGCTCGCCGGCGGCCGGACCGTCGGGGAGGCGTTCCCCGACCCCGCGGCCTGTGTCCCGGAGCGGGCGCGCCCGGACGCCCAGCGGCGGCGCGGCTTCCGTATCGGCTGCACCGCCGACGGCCCGGAGGGCCCGGTGCGGCTCGACGTGGCCGTGCAGGCGGAGCCCGAACTGCGCGTCGTGGGGGAGAGGCTGACCGCGGGCGGCGTCGTCCTGCTGGAGACGGCCCTGCGCGACCCGGGCCGGCGCAGTGTGCAGGCCGCCTGGCACACGGCCGGGCAGACCCCGGTGACACGGGCCCCGCTCCCCGACGACCGGCTCGGCACCGCGCTGCTGCCGCTGCGGGTGGCCGGCACCACGGACGGGCAGCGGCGGGTCCTCGCGGCGGCCGAGCAACTGGTGGTGGCCCTGCGCTCGGTGTTCGCCTGCGATCCCGTGCCCGAGCGGATGCGGGCCGAGGTCCCGGTCGGCTCCGGCCGGCTGCTCGGCGCCTGCGACAACCTCGCCGACGTTCTGTGGCGCACGCGCTCCGAGTGCACACGGCGGCACGCCCGGCTGGTCGCCGCCGCCCGCGCCGGATGCGCCGGCCCGGTGACGGACGTCGCCGCCGAACTGCTGGCGGACGGGACGGTCCGCGCACTGCTCGACCGGGGCGACGGCGTCCGCACCGCGCTCGGCCGGCTCGGGTACGGCGAACTGCGCTATCTCGCGCTGTCGCTGGTACTGCTGACCGGGCCCGGTGTCCTGGAGGTCGACCCGGTGCGCGAGGTGCCCGCCGCCCTGCAGACCCTCGGCGTCCTCGCGGACGGCCTCGACCGGGGCCTGGACCCCGTGCAGCGGGCGGAGTTGACGGGGCTCGCGGCGCGCATGGGGGCGCGGGGGCACATCCGGCTGGTCGGCTCGGTCAGCGACCCCTCGGGCCTGGCGGAGACGGACGGGGTGACGGTGGTACACCTGGGGCGTGACCGAACCCCTTGATGTGGCCGGACTCCAGCGCAGGCTCGCGGAGTTCGCCGCCGCGCGCGACTGGCAGCCGTACCACACGCCGAAGAACCTCGTCTCCGCGCTCGGTGTGGAGGCCGCCGAACTCCAGGAGATCTTCCAGTGGCTGACCCCGGAGCAGTCCGCCCGGGTCATGGACGACGCCGATACGGCGGCCAGGGTGCGGGACGAGGTCGCGGACGTACTGGCGTATCTGCTCCAGCTGTGCGAGGTGCTCGGCGTCGACCCGCTCGCCGCGCTGGACGCGAAGATCGACCGGAACGAGCGGAGGTTCCCGCGCCCCGGCGAGCGCCCCCGACCGCTGAGTGAATAGTTCC
Organism: Streptomyces sp. NPDC059852; assembly: GCF_042731455.1. Taxonomy (NCBI): domain Bacteria; kingdom Bacillati; phylum Actinomycetota; class Actinomycetes; order Kitasatosporales; family Streptomycetaceae; genus Streptomyces; species Streptomyces sp. NPDC059852. The sequence goes on from NZ_JBHWJK010000029.1 coordinate 24,907, forward strand.
ACTTTCACTCTCCGTGGTGGATCGGCGGTCCGTATCCGAAAAGTTGTCCGCAGATTTCCGTCTTCCTCTGGCTTTTCGTCTCAAGGCCCTTCACTCTGGGTAGTGGACAAGGGAGTTCGGAGTTCAGGTGGACGTGTGGGCAGCGCGTCCAGGCGGACGGGGACTGCGATGGACGCGGTGCGGCTGATCGTGAACAGCAGGCGAGCGCTGGCCGGAAGCGGCGGCGCGCCGGACATCATGACCGAGGTGTGGCAGGCCCAGGCGCTCGCGCAGGCCATCGGGAGCCGGCTCGCCGTCTACGGACCGCCCGAACTGCGCGGGGAGGCCATCGGGTTGACCGAGCTCGCGGGGCGCGGCTGCGGCGTCCTGGAGATCCCGGACCTCGCGGAGGGCGCGTTACGCGCCGCCCAGCTCACCGAGCTGGGCGACGCGCGGCAGGCCCTGATGAACCTGGGCAGCCTCCTGGGCGAGGCCGGGATCGCCCTGGTCGGCGTGGCCAGCTCCGCCGACGACGAGACGACGTACTGGCGCTGCATGGAGGCCATCGACGCAGCCGACGAATCCCGCGACCGCGTCCTGGAAATGCTCCGCAGACTCGCGGACCGCGACGAGGTCCTGGCGGAACGGGAGGCGGGCTGACCTCCGGCGCGGCCCCCTCGCCCGGCCTCCTCGGACCGCCCTTTTCAAACCGACCCCCTCGGGCCGACGGCCCGGACCGGGCACCCCGCCCTGTGACTCCGTCAGGCGGCCCCGCCCTCCGCCCCCGGCGGCCCACTCCGTGCGCCCCCGGGCGACTGGAGATCGGCGTCCAGCGCCGACAGGTCCGCGTTCAGTGCCGCCATCAGTTCCTCCATCTGCTCCAGCAGCCCCTTCGGGCGACCGGTCCCCCCGCCACCCACCGGGGGCTCGAACTCCTCGGACACGACGGCCTCCTCCGGCCCGCGGCCCCCCAACGGCAGTGGGCCGACACAGGACACCCCGGCCCTGACCGGCCGGGGAGAGAGCCGGGTGGTCCGGCTCCGACCGGGCCAACGATCATCGTCCGGGCCGGTCACCGGCCCGGCGGTGGACGTCCATGGCGCCGACGGCTTTCACCCGACCGTGGCAGGGGAGGGCGCGGGGCCCCGGGCGGCCGGAGCGCGCCCGGGCATGCAGGATGGAGACATGGATCTCCGCATCTTCACCGAGCCCCAGCAGGGGGCGACCTACGAGACGCTGCTCACCGTGGCGAAGGCCACCGAGGACCTCGGGTTCGACGCCTTCTTCCGCTCCGACCACTATCTGAAGATGGGCTCCGTGGACGGCCTGCCCGGCCCCACCGACGCCTGGATCACCCTGGCCGGCCTCGCGCGCGAGACCCGGCGCATCCGCCTCGGCACCCTGATGACCGCCGCCACCTTCCGGCTGCCCGGTGTGCTCGCCATCCAGGTCGCCCAGGTCGACCAGATGTCCGGCGGACGCGTCGAACTCGGCCTGGGCGCGGGCTGGTACGACGAGGAGCACAAGGCGTACGGCATCCCCTTCCCGAAGGAGAAGTTCGGGCGTCTGGAGGAGCAGCTCGCCATCGTCACGGGACTGTGGGAGACCAAGCTCGGCGAGACCTTCGACTTCCAGGGCGAGTACTACACGCTCACCGACTCGCCCGCCCTGCCCAAGCCGGCCCAGGACCGGATCCCGGTGCTCATCGGAGGCCACGGCGCCACCCGCACCCCCCGCCTCGCGGGCCGGTACGCCGATGAGTTCAACATGCCCTTCTCCGGCGTCGACGACTCGGCGCGGCAGTTCGGCCGGGTGCGCGAAGCCGTCCGCGCGGCCGGCCGCCGCCCCGAGGACCTCGTCTACTCGAACGCCCTCGTCGTCTGCGTCGGCAAGGACGACCAGGAGGTCGCCCGCCGCGCCGCCGCCATCGGCCGCGAGGTCGACGAGCTCAAGGAGAACGGGCTGGCCGGTTCGCCCGCCGAGGTCGTGGAGAAGATCGGCCGCTACCAGGAGGCCGGCTCCCAGCGGATCTACCTGCAGATGCTCGACCTGCACGACCTGGACCACCTGGAGCTGATCTCCGCCGAGGTCCAGTCGCAGCTGTCGTAACGGCCACGCACCGCCGCGTCCGCACGCCCCGGGGAAGGACGGTTCCCCGGGGCGTCGTCGTGCGCCCGAAATTCCCGGGTGCCACCGGCGCCCGCTCGATACGGTGTGCGTATCCGCAGTTCAGACCACTACGTCAAGGTCTTCCACGTGTTCCTGACCCTCACCACCACCGGCACCCCGGAGCGCCCGGCCACCGATCTCGGCTACCTGCTGCACAAGCATCCCGAGAAGTCGCAGGCGTTCTCCACCTCCTTCGGCACGGCCCACGTCCTCTACCCCGAGGCGGACGCCGAGCGCTGCACCGCGGCGCTGCTGCTGGAGGTCGACGCGGTGGCGCTGGTCCGGCGCGGCAAGGGCAAGGGACGGGGCGGCGCCCCCGACGCGGCGCTCGCGCAGTACGTCAACGACCGTCCGTACGCGGCCTCCTCGCTGCTGGCCGTGGCGCTGAGCGCGGTGTTCTCCAGTGCGATGCGGGGCGTGTGCACCGCCCGCCCGGAGCTGGCCGCCCGGCCCCTGCCGCTGCGTATCGAGGTGCCGTCGCTGCCGGCGCGGGGCGGCGCCGCCCTCGTACGGCGTCTGTTCGAGCCGCTCGGCTGGGACGTCAGTGCCGAGCCGGTGCCCCTGGACGAGCGGTTCCCCGAGTGGGGCGACTCGCGCTATGTCCGGCTCGTCCTGGAGTCGGCCACCCTGACCCTCGCCGAGGCCCTGCGGCACCTGTACGTGCTGCTCCCCGTCCTCGACGACGCCAAGCACTACTGGGTGGCTCCCGACGAGGTCGACAAGCTGCTGCGCGCCGGTGAGGGCTGGCTGCCGGACCACCCCGAGCAGAAGCTGATCACCAGCCGCTACCTCGCGCGCCGCTGGTCGCTGACCCGAGCGGCCATGGAGCGGCTGGAGCTGGTCCGCCTCGCCGAGACCGACGACAGCGAGGTCGAGGAGATCGACAACGCGGTCGCCGAGGAGACGGAGACCGAGGAGAAGCCTGCCCCGCTCGCCGTGCAGCGCCGCGAGGCCATCCTCACCGCGCTGCGCGCGGCCGGCGCCACCCGCGTGCTCGACCTCGGGTGCGGGCAGGGCCAGTTGGTGCAGGCGCTGCTCAAGGACCCGGCGTACACCGAGATCGTCGGCGTCGACGTCTCCGTGCGGGCGCTCACCATCGCCGGGCGGCGGCTGAAGCTGGACCGGATGGGGGAGCGGCAGGCCGCGCGCGTGAAGCTCCTCCAGGGCTCCCTCGCCTACACCGACAGCCGGCTCAAGGGGTACGACGCGGCCGTGCTCAGCGAGGTCGTCGAGCACGTCGACCCGCCCCGGCTGCCCGCCCTGGAGTACGCGGTGTTCGGCGCGGCCCGCCCCCGCACCGTCCTCGTGACCACGCCGAACGTCGAGTACAACGTCCGCTGGGAGAGCCTGCCCGCCGGGCACGTCCGGCACGGCGACCACCGCTTCGAGTGGACGCGCGAGGAGTTCCGCGCCTGGGCCGGCGCCGTCGCCGAACGGCACGGCTACGGCGTGGAGTTCGTACCGGTGGGACCCGACGACCCCGAGGTGGGGCCGCCGACGCAGATGGCCGTGTTCGCACGTGACGTGACCGAGGGGAAGAAGGAGGCGAAGGCCGCATGACCGAGATCCGGACCGAGACCGCGAACGGGCGGGTCCTGCCCGTCACCGACCTCTCCCTCGTCGTCCTCGTCGGCGCCTCCGGCTCCGGCAAGTCGACGTTCGCCCGCCGGCACTTCAAGCCCACCGAGGTGATCTCCTCCGACTTCTGCCGGGGACTGGTCGCCGACGACGAGAACGACCAGAGCGCCAGCCGGGACGCCTTCGACGTCCTGCACTACATCGCGGGCAAGCGCCTGGCGGCCGGCCGCCGCACCGTCGTCGACGCCACCAACGTGCAGCAGGACGCGCGCCGGCAGCTCATCGAGCTCGCCAAGCGGTACGACGTCCTGCCCATAGCCATCGTGCTCGACGTGCCCGAGGAGGTGTGCGCCGAGCGCAACGCGGCCCGCACGGACCGCGCCGACATGCCGCGCCGCGTCATCCAGCGGCACATCCGCGAACTGCGCCGCTCCCTGCGGCACCTGGAGCGCGAGGGCTTCCGCAAGGTGCACGTCCTGCGCGGCACCGACGAGGTGGAGCACGCCACCGTCGTCACCGAGAAGCGTTTCAACGACCTCACCCACCTCACCGGTCCGTTCGACATCATCGGTGACGTGCACGGCTGCGCGTCTGAACTGGACGCACTGCTCGGCAAGCTGGGCTACGTGGACGGCGTGCACCCCGAGGGCCGCACCGCCGTCTTCGTCGGCGACCTCGTCGACCGCGGCCCGGACAGCCCGGGCGTCCTGCGGCGCGTGATGGGCATGGTGAAGTCGGGCCAGGCGCTGTGCGTGCCCGGCAACCACGAGAACAAGTACGGCCGTTTCCTCAAGGGCCGCAACGTCCAGCACACGCACGGACTCGCCGAGACGATCGCGCAGATGGAGGGCGAGAGCGAGGAGTTCCGCGCCGAGGTGCGGGAGTTCATCGACGGACTCGTCAGCCACTACGTGCTCGACGGCGGCAGACTGGTCGTCTGCCACGCCGGTCTGCCGGAGAAGTACCACGGCCGCACCTCCGGCCGGGTCCGCAGCCACGCCCTGTACGGCGACACCACCGGCGAGACCGACGAGTTCGGGCTGCCGGTGCGCTACCCGTGGGCGGAGGACTACCGGGGCCGCGCGGCCGTGGTGTACGGCCACACCCCGGTCCCCGAGGCCACGTGGCTCAACAACACCATCTGCCTGGACACCGGTGCCGTCTTCGGCGGCAAGCTGACCGCGCTGCGCTGGCCGGAGCGCGAGCTGGTCGACGTGCCCGCCGAGCAGGTCTGGTACGAGCCGGCCCGGCCGCTGCGCACGGAGGCGCCGGGCGGGCAGGACGGCCGGCCGCTGGACCTGGCGGACGTGCACGGACGCCGTGTGGTGGAGACCCGTCACCACGGGCGGGTCGCGATCCGCGAGGAGAACGCGGCGGCGGCCCTGGAGGTCATGAGCCGCTTCGCGGTCGACCCCCGGCTGCTGCCGTACCTGCCGCCGACCATGGCGCCGACGGCGACCTCGGCGAACGAGGGCTTCCTCGAGCACCCGGCGGAGGCGTTCGCGCAGTACGCGGCGGACGGCGTCGAGCGGGTCGTGTGCGAGGAGAAGCACATGGGCTCGCGGGCTGTGGCCCTGGTGTGCCGCGACGCCGAGGCGGCGCGCCGGCACTTCGGCGTGGCGGACGGCGTGACCGGCTCCCTGTACACCCGCACGGGCCGCCCGTTCTTCGACGACCCGGCGGTCACGGAGGCGATCCTGGACCGGCTCCGCACGGCGGCCGGCGAGGCCGGTCTGTGGAGCGAGCTGGAGACGGACTGGCTGCTGCTCGACGCCGAGCTGATGCCGTGGTCGCTGAAGGCCGCCGGGCTGCTGCGCTCGCAGTACGCGGCGGTCGGCGCCGCGGCCGGAGCGGTGTTCCCCGGTGCCCTCGCCGCGCTGGAGGGCGCCGCCGGACGGGGCGTCGACGTCTCCGCGCTGCTGGCGCGCCAGCGGGAACGGGCGTCGGACGCGGCCGCGTTCACCGAGGCGTACCGCCGCTACTGCTGGACGACGGACGGCCTGGACGGCGTACGCCTCGCGCCCTTCCAGCTGCTCGCGGTCCAGGGCCGCAGCCTCGCCGCGCTCCCGCACGACGAGCAGCTCGCGCTCCTCGACCGCCTCGTGGAGCACGACGGCAGCGGCCTGCTGGGGACCACCCGGCGCCTGTACGTCGACACCGGTGACCCGGAGTCGGTCCGGGCGGGCGTCGACTGGTGGCTGGAGATGACCGGCCGGGGCGGCGAGGGCATGGTCGTCAAACCGCTCGGCGCGGTGGTGCGCGACGGGCGGGGCCGGCTGGTGCAGCCCGGCATCAAGTGCCGCGGACGCGAGTACCTGCGGATCATCTACGGCCCGGAGTACACGCGCCCGGAGAACCTGGAGCGGCTGCGCAAGCGGTTCCTGAACCACAAGCGCTCCCTCGCCCTGCGCGAGTACGCGCTCGGCCTGGAGGCCCTGGACCGGCTGGCCGGTGGCGAGCCGCTGTGGCGGGTCCACGAGGCGGTATTCGGTGTGCTGGCGCTGGAGTCGGAGCCGGTCGACCCGCGGCTGTGACGCTCAGCCGGCGAGGCGCAGCCGGTCCGGGCACACCCCGACCCGGACCGTCTGCCCCCACGTCAGCTCCACGGCGTCGGACTCCATGCCGTCCCCGAACGCCACCAGCCGCTCGGACTCGACGGTCAGGGTGAGCCGCCCCGCGGCGGCCAGTTCCCCCGCCACCAGGGACGTCCCGGTGGCGGGGGACGGCCAGGCCTCCCGCACGAACCACAGCAGGCGCTCCTCCGTCGGGGAGGGCAGCGCCGCCCGCCCTCCCCGCTCCTGCCACACCGACCGGAGCCAGCCGGTCGCCCCCGTGCCGGTCCCGACGATCACCCCGGACGAGGCCTGGGCCTCGACGACACCCCCGTCGTCCTCCAGGCCCAGGCGGTAGCGGGCCGTCTGGTGTCCGGCGGCGCCCAGGTAGATCTCGTTCAGCGCGACCAGGCGCTGTGTGTCGTCGGTGACGGCCTCGACCATGGTCAGCTCGTCGCAGCGGGCCGTGCGGGCCTGGGTGGCCGCCAGCAGGGCGGCCGCGTCCTTCGGGCGGTGCCGCACCAGCACGCCGGGGTTGCGGCCGGGGTCGGTGTCGATGCCCACCACGGGCTGCCCGGCCAGGTACTTGGCGACGTTCGCGACGAGCCCGTCCTGCCCGACGACGACCACCACGTCCTCCGGCGCGAAGAGGAAGCGGTCCAGGTCGGCCCGTTCGACCCGGGCCTGCCGCCAGGTCAGCGGGACCGCGGCGGCCACCTCGGCCAGCGCCCGGCGGGTGCGGTGGTGACGGTCCGCGATCTCCTCGATGTCCCGGCCCCGGGAGGAGAGGAAGAAGGCGGCCTGGCCGTGGGTGCCGTGCCGGGCCACCAGCTCCTGGTACTCGGTGGTGCGGTGGACGAGGACCACGCGCGGGGCGAGGCTCACTCCCGCGCCCCCAGCCGGCTGAGCAGCCCGGTCAGCACGTCCGGCGTCACGGTCACGCTGTCGATGCGGGGCAGGTTCTCCGCCAGCCGGGTGCCGGTGAGCGCGTGCAGGGTCGCCACGTCCACGTCGGCGTGCACCCGCAGCCAGGCCGCCTGGGCCTGCGCCTTCGCCTCGCCGACCTCGCGCGCCCCCTCGGCCTCGGCCCGCGCGAGCCGCACGGACCGGGTGGCCTCCGCCTCGGCGAGCCGTACGGTCCGGGCCGCCTCCGCCTCCGCGAGCCGTACCGTGCGGGCGGCCTCCGCCTCGGCGCGCACGGCGTCCGCGGCGGCGCCCTCCTCGGCCTCGCGGCGCGCGTTGGTGCCGCGCTGGTCGACCAGCTGCTCCTCGCGGCGGGCCAGTTCGATCTGGCTGGCCAGCTCGTTCTCGGCGATCGCCCGCTCCCGCTCGACGGCCACCGCCCGCCGTTCGTACGTCGCCCGGTCGGCCTCCTGCTGGATCTGCTCCCGGGCCGGGGTGCGCAGCGCCCGCTCCACCTCGGGCTCGGGGCGCAGGGCCACCACCCGTACGGCGACCACCTCGATGCCCGTCCCCGGGAGGCGGGGCTCACCGGCCAGGCCGGCCGCGATCCGCTCCCGCACCGCGGTCACCCCGTCGGCCAGCGCCGCCGCCAGCGGCGTACGGGCCAGGACGTCCAGGGCGTGCTGCTGGGCCGTCTCCGTCAGGAGCGTCCCGAGCTGCTCCAGCGGAGCGCCCCGCCAGACGCCCGTGTCCGGGTCGATGGAGAAGTCCAGGCGGGCCGCGGCGAGCGCGGGGTCGCTGATCCGGTAGGTGACGGTCGCCTGCACGGCCACGTCCTGGAAGTCGGAGGTGCGGGCGTGGAACGTCATCGCCAGCTCGCGGTCGTCGACGGGGACCTCGGAGAGCGCGGCGGTGAGTGCCCGGTACCAGAAGCTGAGGCCGGGGCCGTCGTGCAGCAGCTTGCCGCCGCGGTGGTGGCGGATGTGCGTGGTGGGCGCACCGCGCAGATGGCGCCAGCCGAGGCGCCGGGTGATGTCGGCCATGGAGCCTGCCCCCTCTTTCTCGTCATGACGACGATAATGGCCCGTGCCGCTTGTCGTCAAGGGGACGAAAAGAAGTCGTCGGCTGTCGTCCGCAAGGAGGGGGTGAAGGCGCCCCCCTTTGGTCAGGATGGAGGCATGGGACTGCATGTCGACTCCGAGGCCGGGCGGCTGCGCCGCGTCATCCTTCACCGGCCCGATCTGGAGCTCAAAAGGCTCACCCCCAGCAACAAGGACGCCCTGCTCTTCGACGACGTGCTCTGGGTGCGCCGGGCGCGCGCCGAGCACGACGGGTTCGCGGACGTCCTGCGTGACCGCGGGGTCGAGGTCCATCTGTTCGGCGACCTGCTCACCGAGGCCCTGGAGATCCCGGCGGCCCGGAAGCTCGTCCTCGACCGGGTCTTCGACGAGAAGGAGTACGGGGTGCTCGCCACCGACCACCTCCGTGCCGCCTTCGAGGGGCTGCCCGCGCCCGAGCTCGCCGAGGCGCTAGTCGGCGGCATGACCAAGCGCGAGTTCCTGGACGCGCACACCGAGCCGATCTCGGTGCGCTTCCACGTCATGGAGCTCGACGACTTCCTCCTCGCGCCGCTGCCCAACCACCTCTTCACGCGGGACACCTCCGCCTGGATCTACGACGGCGTCTCCGTCAACGCGATGCGCTGGCCGGCCCGGCAGCGCGAGACCGTGCACTTCGAGGCGATCTACCGGCACCACCCGCTCTTCCGCGACGAGGACTTCCACGTCTGGTCCGAGGGGCAGGCCGACTACCCGTCCACCATCGAGGGCGGGGACGTCCTCGTGATCGGCAGGGGTGCCGTCCTCATCGGCATGAGCGAGCGCACCACCCCGCAGGCCGTCGAGATGCTCGCCCACAAGCTGTTCGCCGCCGGATCGGCCCGTACGATCGTCGCCCTCGACATGCCCAAGCGGCGGGCCCTGATGCACCTCGACACCGTGATGACCCAGGTCGACGGCGACGTCTTCACCCAGTACGCCGGGCTCGGCATGCTCCGCTCGTACACGATCGAACCGGGCGCCGGCGACAAGGAGCTGAAGGTCACCGACCATCCGCCCGAGCACATGCACCGTGCGATCGCCGCCGCCCTCGGCCTGAGCGAGATCCGCGTGCTGACCGCCACCCAGGACGTCCACTCCGCCGAGCGGGAGCAATGGGACGACGGCTGCAACGTCCTGGCCGTCGAGCCCGGCGTCGTCGTCGCCTACGAGCGCAACGCCACCACCAACACGCATCTGCGCAAGCAGGGCGTCGAGGTGATAGAGATCCCGGGCAGCGAGCTGGGCCGGGGCAGGGGCGGGCCGCGCTGCATGAGCTGCCCGATCGAGCGCGACGCCGTCTAGCCGGGGAGGGGCGGGACGGGCAGGTGGGGCAGGGCGGTCGTGGCGGCCGTACGGGGCGGAGGCGCCGTATATAAATTCTGAAGGTCGTATAGACTTCCACCGTCTTCGTTTCCCGCACCCCTGGAGCGCCCCCATGGCGACTGTCCCGACCGCCCTCGCCGGCCGCCACTTCCTCAAGGAGCTCGACTTCACCCAGGAGGAGTTCCTCGGGCTCGTCGAGCTGGCCGCCGAGCTGAAGGCGGCCAAGAAGGCCGGGGACGAGACCCAGTATCTGCGCGGCCGGAACATCGCCCTGATCTTCGAGAAGACGTCGACGCGGACCCGGTGCGCCTTCGAGGTCGCCGCCGCCGACCAGGGCGCCTCCACGACCTACCTCGACCCCACGGGCTCCCAGATCGGCCACAAGGAGTCCGTGAAGGACACCGCGCGGGTGCTCGGGCGGATGTACGACGGGATCGAGTACCGGGGGGACAGCCAGGGCAAGGTCGAGGAGCTGGCCGCGTTCGCGGGCGTGCCCGTCTTCAACGGCCTCACCGACGACTGGCACCCCACCCAGATGCTGGCCGACGTGCTCACCATGACCGAGCACTCCGCCGAGCCCGTCACCGGCATCGCCTTCGCCTACCTGGGCGACGCCCGCTTCAACATGGGCAACTCCTACCTGATCACCGGCGCCCTGCTGGGCATGGACGTGCGGATCGTCGCCCCGCAGGCGTACTGGCCGGCCGCGTCGGTCGTCGAGCGCGCGCAGCAGCTCGCCGCGGCCAGCGGCGCCCGCGTCACCCTCACCGAGAAGGTCGACGAGGGCGTCCTCGGCGCCGACTTCGTCGTCACCGACGTCTGGGTGTCCATGGGGGAACCCAAGGGGGTGTGGGACGAGCGGATCGCCGCCCTCGGCCCCTACGCCGTGACCATGGACGTGCTGCGGGCCACCGGCAACCCGGACGTGAAGTTCCTGCACTGCCTGCCGGCCTTCCACGACCTCGGCACGAAGGTCGGCCAGGAGATCTTCGCGTCCCACGGCCTGACGTCTCTGGAGGTCACCGACGAGGTCTTCGAGTCGGAGCACTCGGTGGTCTTCGACGAGGCGGAGAACCGCCTGCACACGATCAAGGCGGTCCTGGTGGCGACGCTGGGCTGAGCGCCCCCGGTCAGTGCGGCCGGCGCTGGGCCGGCACGACCGGCAGGCGGAACCAGACCGCCTTGCCGGACGCCGTCGGGCGGTGGCCGCACGACGAGCTGAGCGCCCGGATCAGCAGCAGGCCCCGGCCGTGCTCCTGCCACGGGTCGGGTTCCTCCACCACGGGCCGCGTCAGATGGCCCGGCGGCGCCGGGTCCGGGTCGTGGACCTCGACCTGGCAGCCCGACGGGTGCAGATCCACCACCAGCTCTATCGGGCCGTCCCCGGGCGTGTGCTCCACGGCGTTCGCGACCAGCTCCGCCGTCAGCAGCTCCGCGGTGTCGCAGTCCGCGGCGTGCTCCAGATCCGCCAGCGCCGTACGGACCAGGGCGCGCGCGACCGGCACGGCCGCGGCGGTGTGCGGCAGCGCGACGCGCCAGGAGGCGGAGGACATCGGGCGATCGTGCAAGGCGGGTCCGTTCATGAGCAGGCTGTCCTGCTTTCAACCGTATGAATGGTACGGCGCCGTCCGTCCGAGCGTCCGGCGGGCATCGTCCGGGGCCATCGCCCCGACTGCTGGGCGGCATACCCAGGCCGGCGTCCGGTCCCGCGCGGGGGAGCCCCGCCGTTACACGCGCGTCGACGAGCCGTGACGGATGTGACAGCCGCAGGTCACGCCCCGTCGGCACGCAGCGCACCGAAAGGCTTATCGCGCGGTCGTGACGACGGTCAAAGACAGGTGATAACTTCGGGGGAGAGCTCGAAGGGGTGAGCTCACCGAGGCAGTGCCCGCCGTCCGCCCTGGGGAGGCCGCACGTCATGAGTCCCTTCACCGGCTCCGCCGCCCGCACCTCCGACTGGGAGCATCTGCGGGTCGAGCACGCCGACGGAGTCGCCACCGTCACCCTGGCCCGCCCCGACAGGCTGAACGCGCTCACCTTCGGCGCCTACGCCGACCTGCGCGACCTGCTCGCCGAACTCTCGCGGGAGCGGGCGGTCCGCGCCCTCGTCCTGGCCGGCGAGGGCCGCGGCTTCTGCTCCGGCGGCGACGTCGACGACATCATCGGCGCGACCCTGTCCATGGACACCGCCCAGCTCCTCGACTTCAACCGGATGACCGGCCAGGTCGTCCGGGCCGTACGGGAGTGCCCGTTCCCGGTGATCGCCGCCCTGCACGGCGTGGCCGCCGGAGCCGGCGCCGTCCTCGCGCTGGCCGCCGACTTCCGGGTCGCCGACCCCAGCGCCCGGTTCGCCTTCCTCTTCACCCGGGTCGGTCTCTCCGGCGGCGACATGGGCGCCGCCTATCTGCTGCCCCGCGTCGTCGGCCTCGGCCACGCCACCCGCCTGCTGATGCTCGGCGACACCGTCCGCGCCCCCGAGGCCGAGCGGATCGGCCTGATCAGCGAGCTGACCGAGGAGGGGCGGGCCGACGAGGCCGCCCAGGCCCTGGCCCGCCGGCTGGCCGACGGCCCCGCCCTCGCGTACGCCCAGACCAAGGCGCTCCTCACCGCCGAACTGGACATGCCGCTCGCGGCGGCCGTCGAGATGGACGCCTCGACCCAGGCCCTCCTCATGAACGGCGAGGACTACGCCGAGTTCCACGCCGCCTTCACCGAGAAGCGGCCCCCCAAGTGGCGGGGGCGGTGACCATGACCGCCCAGAACAGCCCCCTGCGCGTCGCCGTCGTCGGCGGCGGCCCCGGCGGCCTCTACGCGGCAGCGCTCCTCAAGCGCCTCGACCCCGCCCGCCAGGTGACCGTCTGGGAGCGCAACGCCCCCGACGACACCTTCGGCTTCGGCGTGGTCCTCTCCGACGAGACCCTCGGCGGCATCGAGCACGCCGACCCCGTCGTGTACGCCGCGCTCCAGCGGCACTTCGTCCGCTGGGACGACATCGACATCGTGCACGCCGGCACCCGCCAGACCTCCGGCGGCCACGGCTTCGCCGCCCTCGGCCGGAAACGCCTCCTGCAGATCCTGCACGACCGGTGCCACGACCTCGGCGTCGATCTCCGGTTCCGCTCCGAGGCGCCGGACGTGGACCGGCTGGCCGCCACCCACGACCTCGTCGTCGCCGCCGACGGTGTGCACAGCACCACCCGCGACACCTACAGCCATGTGTTCCGCCCCCATGTGGTCACGCACCGCTGCCGCTACATCTGGCTCGCCGCCGACTTCGCCTTCGACGCCTTCCGCTTCGAGATCGCCGAGACCGAGCACGGCGTGATGCAACTGCACGGCTACCCGTACTCCCGCCCGTCACCCGACCACCACCCCTCGCCGACGCGCTCCGGGCCGCAGAACCAAGGCGGCGCCTCCACCGTCATCGTCGAGATGCGCGAAGAGGTCTGGCGGGCCGCCGGGTTCGACGAACTCGACGAGCAGGAGTCCCTCGCGCGCTGCGCCAAGACCTTCGCCGACGCCCTCGGCGGGCGCCCCCTGAGGTCCAACAAGTCGGCCTGGACCAGCTTCCGCACCGTCGTCAACGAGCACTGGTCGCACGGCAACGTCGTCCTCCTCGGGGACGCCGCCCACACCGCCCACTTCTCCATCGGCTCCGGCACCAAACTCGCCGTCGAGGACGCCCTCGCGCTCGCCGCCTGCCTGACCGAACAGCCCGACGTCCCCGCCGCACTCGCCGCCTACGAGGCCGAACGCAAACCCGTCGTCGCGTCCACGCAGCGCGCCGCCCGCGCCAGCCTCGAATGGTTCGAGAACATCGGCCTCTATCTCGACCAGCCGCCCCGCCAGTTCGCGTTCAACCTGCTCACCCGCAGCCGCCGCGTCACCCACGACAACCTGCGGCTGCGCGACGCCTCCTTCACCGGGGCCGTGGAACGCGACTTCGGCTGCCCGCCCGGCACACCCCCCATGTTCACCCCGTTCCGGCTGCGCGGACTGACCCTGCGCAACCGCGTCGTGGTGTCCCCGATGGACATGTACTCCGCCACCGACGGCGTCCCCGGCGACTTCCACCTCGTCCACCTCGGCGCCCGTGCCCTCGGCGGCGCCGGCCTGGTGATGACCGAGATGGTGTGCGTCAGCCCCGAGGGCCGCATCACCCCCGGCTGCGCGGGCCTCTACACCGGCCGGCAGGCCGAGGCGTGGAAACGCGTCGTCCGGTTCGTGCACACCCAGGCCCCCGGCACCGCCATCGGCGTACAGCTCGGCCACAGCGGCCGCAAGGGCTCCACCAAGCTGATGTGGGAGGGCATGGACGAGCCGCTGGAAGAGGGCAACTGGCCGCTCGTCGCCGCCTCCCCGATCCCGTACCGGCCGGACTCCCAGACCCCGCGCGAACTCACCCGCTCCCAGCTCACCGACATCCGCGAGCAGTTCACGGCCGCCGCCTGGCGGGCCGCCCGCGCCGGCTTCGACCTCCTCGAACTGCACTGCGCGCACGGCTATCTGCTCTCCGGCTTCCTCTCCCCGCTCACCAACCGGCGCACCGACGCCTACGGCGGCTCCCTGGAGCGGCGGCTCCGCTTCCCGCTGGAGGTCTTCGACGCCGTACGCGCCGTCTGGCCCGAGGAACGGCCCATGACCGTCCGGATCTCCGCCACCGACTGGGCCGAGGGCGGCACCGGCGCCGACGACGCCGTGGACATCGCCCGCGCCTTCGCCGAGCACGGCGCCGACGCCATCGACGTCTCCACCGGGCAGGTCGTCGCCGACGAACGCCCCGAGTACGGGCGGTCCTACCAGACGCCGTACGCCGACCGGATCCGGCACGCCACCGGCCGCCCGGTGATCGCCGTCGGCGCCATCTCCTCCTGGGACGACGTCAACTCGCTGATCCTCGCGGGCCGCACCGACCTGTGCGCCCTCGCCCGGCCCCACCTCTACGACCCGCACTGGACTTTGCACGCGGCCGCCGAGCAGGGGTACGCCGGTCCGGGCGCCGTCTGGCCGGCCCCCTACCGGGCGGGCAGCCGCCGCCCGCAGACCGGCCGCACCGACGCCCCGAAACCCCGCCTCACGCTCGGCGGCTGATCCCCGGGAGGTTCACAGACCGGCGAACACGGCCCCCGCGTCCCGCAGTCGCTCGTGCAGCCCGCGGAAGACGGCGGCCGACCGCGCGCCCGGCCAGTCCGGCGGCAGCAGCCGCGCGGGCAGCCCCGGATCGGTGTACGGCAGGTGCCGCCAGGAGTCCAGCGCGAGCAGATAGTCGCGGTACGCCTCCTGCGGATCGGTGTCCGCCCGCCGCTCCCAGGCGTGCAGCACACGCGCGTGCCGGTCGAGGAACGCCTCGTGCTCCTCGGCGATCGCGGCCAGGTCCCACCAGCGGGCGACGGCCTCGGCGGTCGGCGTGAAACCGAGATGCTCCCCGCGGAAGAAGTCCACGTACGCGTCGAGCCGCAGCCGCTCCAGGCTGTGCCGGGCCTCCTCGTGCAGCCGGGCGGGCGCGATCCACACGCCCGGCGCCGCCGTCCCGAAGCCGAGGCCGGACAGCCGGGAGCGCAGCACATGCCGTCTCTGCCGCTCCGACTCCGGCACCGAGAACACGGCGAGCACCCAGCCCTCGTCCTCGGGTGGCGCGGTGGCGTAGATACGGCGGTCGCCGTCGTCGAGCAACTGGCGTGCCTCGGGTGAGAGTTCGTAGCCCGCCGCGCCCCGGTCCGTCCGGGCCGGCAGCAGCAGGCCGCGCCGCTTCAGCCGCGACACCGACGAGCGGACGGAGGGCGCGTCGACGCCCACCGCCGCCAGCAGTCTGATCAGCTCGGCCACCGGTACGGGGCCGGGCATATGGCGGCCGTAGGCGCCGTAGAGCGTGACGATCAGAGACCGTGGTGCATGCTGGTCGGACACGTTGATCATCTTAGGTCGTGCGGATCACCGCCGGTCGCCGGGCGGGTCACCGGCCCCGCGCAACCGGAACCGCTGGAGCTTGCCGGTCGCGGTGCGCGGCAGCGCGTCCAGGAAGACGATCTCCCGAGGGCACTTGTACGGCGCCAGCTCGGCCTTGACGAACGCGCGCAGCGCCTCCGCGTCCCGGCGCGCCCCCTCCCTGAGCACGGCGTACGCCACGACGACCTGGCCGCGTGCCTCGTCGGCGCGCCCCACGACGGCCGTCTCCAGCACGTCCGGGTGCCGCAGCAGGGCCTCCTCGACCTCCGGTCCGGCGATGTTGTACCCGGCCGAGATGATCATGTCGTCGGCGCGGGCGACGTACCGGAAGGAGCCGTCGGTGTCGCGGACATACGTGTCGCCCGTGATGTTCCAGCCGTGGCGCACATAGTCGCGCTGACGGGGGTCGCCGAGATAGCGGCACCCCACCGGCCCGCGCACGGCCAGCAGCCCCGGCTCCCCGTCCGGCACCTCACGGCCCTCGGCGTCGACGACCCGCGCCTGCCAGCCGGGCACCGCGACCCCGGTCGTCCCGGGCCTGATCCGCTCGTCGGCCGCCGAGATGAAGATGTGCAGCAGCTCGGTGGCGCCGATGCCGTTGATGACACGCAGCCCGGTCCGCTCGTGCCAGGCCCGCCAGGTGGCGGCGGGCAGGTTCTCGCCCGCCGAGACACAGCGGCGCAGCGAGGAGACGTCGTGCCCGTCGAGCGCGTCCAGCATCGCCCGGTACGCGGTCGGCGCGGTGAACAGCACGGACACCCGGTGCTCGGCGATCGCCGGCAACAACTGCTTGGGTCCCGCCTGTTCCAGCAGCAGGGCGCTGGCACCCGCCCGCAGCGGGAAGACCACGAGCCCGCCCAGCCCGAACGTGAACCCGAGCGGGGGACTGCCCGCGAAGACGTCGTCCTCATGGGGCCGGAGCACATGTGCGGAGAAGGTGTCGGCGATCGCGAGCACATCCCGGTGGAAGTGCAGACAGCCCTTGGGGCGTCCGGTGGTCCCGGAGGTGAAGGCGATGAGCGCCACGTCGTCCGCGGCGGTGTCGGCGGCGCGGAACGGTGTGCCGGGCGCGGGCCGGCGCAGCAGGTCGTCGGGCCCGTCACCGCCGTACGTCGTGATGCGCAGCCCCGGCACCTCGGCCTTGGCGAGGTCGTCGACGGCCCGGACGTCGCACAGCGCGTGCCGTACCTCGGCGATCTCGCACATGGTCCGCAGCTCGTGCGGCCGCTGCTGGGCCAGGACCGTGACGGCCACCGCGCCCGCCTTGAGCACGGCCAGCCAGCACGCCGCGAGCCAGGGCGTGGTGGGGCCGCGCAGCAGGACCCGGTTGCCGGGGACCACGCCGAGGTCATCGGTGAGCACATGGGCCAGCCGGTCGACACGGTCGCGCAGTGTGGCGTACGTCCATGTGTCACCGGCCGGGGTGTGGAACACGGGCCGGTCGTCGTCGGGCCCCGCCAGCAGCTCCGCGGCGGCGTTGAGCCGGTCGGGGTAGTGCAGCTCCGGCAGGTCGAAGACGAGCTCCGGCCACTGGTCGGGCGGGGGCAGATGGTCCCTGGCGAAGGTGTCGACGTGCGCGGAGCGGTGCAGACCGGCCATGGCGGTTTCGCCCCCTTGCCTCGTGGGCTTCATGTGGGCTCGCACCAGGAGCGTATCGTCTTGGTGACGGCAGTCAATGGGGCGCGATATCGTCGAGGGGTCCATCGAGAGGGTTCGCCGGGCCCGTCGAGAACGGTCCGCAGGGGCGGCCCGCAGGAGGTCGGCAATGCCCGCATTCTCGCTCGATCCACCACAGACCGCCCGGTGCGCCGAACTGCGCGCCCTGGCCGCCGAACGGCTGCGCCCCCTCGCGGAGAAGGGCGAACCCGGGCACGTCAACCGCGCGCTCGTCGCCGAACTCGGACAGCTCGGGCTGCTGGAGCGGCTGTTCACCTCCGGCGCCGTCGACCTGTGCCTGATGCGCGAGTCCCTCGCCCACGCCTGCACCGAGGCCGAGACCGCGCTCGCCCTCCAGGGCCTGGGCGCCCACCCGGTGTACGCCCACGGCACCCCGGCCCAGCGGGACCGCTGGCTGCCCCGGGTGGCCGAGGGCACCGCGATCGCCGCCTTCGCCCTGAGCGAGCCCGCGGCCGGCTCGGACGCCGCGGCCCTGGAACTACGGGCGGAGGAAGGGCCGGTGACGGACCCGCCCCCGGCCGATCCCGCACCGGCCGCCGAACCCGACGGCACCGCCCGCTGGCGGCTCACCGGCGAGAAGTGCTGGATCTCCAACGCCCCCGAGGCCGACTTCTACACCGTCTTCGCCCGCACCACGCCCGGCGCCGGCGCCCGCGGCGTCACCGCGTTCCTGGTCCCCGCCGACCGCCCCGGCCTCGGCGGGACCAGCCTCGACATGCTGTCCCCGCACCCCATCGGCGCCCTCACCTTCGACGCCGTGCCCGTCACCGCCGACGACGTGCTCGGCGAGGTCGACCGCGGCTTCCGGGTCGCCATGGGCACCCTCAACCTGTTCCGGCCCAGCGTCGGCGCCTTCGCCGTCGGCATGGCCCGCGCCGCCCTCGACGCGACGCTCGCCCACACCGCCGAACGGGACGCCTTCGGCGGCAAGTTGAAGGACCTCCAGACCGTCGCCCACCAGGTGGCCGAGATGGCCCTGCGCACCGAGGCGGCCCGCCTCATGGTGTACGCGGCCGCCACGGCGTACGACGAGGGCGCCGAGGACGTCCCGAAGCGGGCGGCGATGGCGAAACTCCTCGCCACCGAGACCGCGCAGTACGTCGTCGACCAGGCCGTCCAGCTGCACGGCGCCCGCGCCCTGCGCCGCGGCCACCTGCTCGAACACCTCTACCGTGAGGTGCGCGCCCCACGCGTCTACGAGGGCGCCAGCGAGGTGCAGCGCGGCATCATCGCCAAGGAGCTCTACGCCGGCAGGGAGGCCGCCCAGTGACCACCGAGCGCGTCAACCCGCCCGACCTCTCGCCGCCCACGGGCTTCTCGCACGCGGTCGTCGCCACCGGCTCACGGGTGGTGTTCCTGGCCGGCCAGACCGCGCTCGACGCCGACGGCAAGGTGACCGGCGAGACCCTGCCGGAGCAGTTCGAGCGGGCGCTCACCAATCTCCTGACGGCACTCGCGGCGTCCGGCGGCACCCCGGCCGACCTCGCCCGCGTCACCGTCTACGCCACCGACGTGGCGTCCTACCGGGAGCAGGCCCCCGAACTGGGCCGTATCTGGCGGCGCCTGGCCGGACGCGACTACCCGGCGATGGCGGTGGTCCAGGTCGTCCGTCTCTGGGACGAACGGGCGCTGGTGGAACTGGACGGCTTCGCGGTCCTGCCGTAGCGGTTGCAGCCGCCGTGGCCGCCGTGGCTGCCGCAACGGTCATAGCCCCGGAGCACACGGGAGCGCCGGATCACGCCGCCTGTGCGAGGCGGGCGGCCGGTACCCGGTGGGGCGCCACCACACTGCCGTCGGCCAGCAGGGCACCGCTGTCGTCGAACACGATCGAGCCGTCGCACAGCAGGCTCCAGCCCTGCTCGGGGTGTGCCGCGACCACATGTGCGGCCGGCACGTGTGCCGCGACCATATGTGCGGTGAGGGCCTGGGGGGACGGGCACGAGGACCGGTGAGAACACATGGCGCACCTCCACAGGGACCGGACGAGCCGTGGGGGCCGTCCGTGTGGTTCGACCATGCTCCCGTCGCGCCCCCGCCGGAACGGCCCGTCGCGAACCGTGACACCCCGCGGACAACTCCCTGACCGCCCCGCGACGGTCGAGGCGGACTCGCCACCGAAGGGGTGACGATCACGGCCCGGGACCCGCCCGCCGGGTACGAGTGGAGCGCCCCACTCCGCCCACCGGGAGGTCATCCCATGCCCCTGCGCCCCGCGCTCGCCGCCACCGCCGGCGCCGTCCTGCTCCTGCTGGCCGCCGCGCCCTCGGCCCCCGCCGCCGACACCGACTCCACCACCGGGGTGAAGGAGTCCGTGACCGTCGACAAGAAGATCCGCCTGGCCTCCGACGGCACCGTCACGGTCTCCGGCACCTACCGCTGCGCCGACGCCGAGGGCCCCGTCTTCGTCAGCGCCTCCGTCGCCCGGCGGAAGTCCGACACCCGCCACGCCATCGGCGGCACGCTCGCCGAGTGCGACGGTGAGAAGCACCGCTGGGTGAACGAGGGCACCCCCACCCCGACCACGCTCAAGGCCGGCAAGGCGGACGTCGAGGCCACCCTCGTGGAGCTGCGGCCCGTGGACCTGCTGGGCGGGCTGCCCCTGCCGTACTTCCACGCGAAGCTGAAGAAGAACGCGACCCTCGTGAAGGCCTGAGCCCCGGACGGCCGGGCGCGGCGCTCGCGGAGCCCGACGGCACCCGCCCCGCCCGCCCGGCTCACCGCCCCGCCCGCCCGGCTCACCGCACACCACGCCCGCCCCACCGCGCAGCGCCCCGCCGACCCGGGGGCGCGGCGCGGGCCGCGAGGCACGAGGACGTGGGAGAGCCCAGCCCTCCCCGGAGTGCCCAGCCCTCCCCGGGGTGCCTAGCCCTCCCCGGGGTGCCCAGCCCTCCCGGAGCGCCCAGCCCTCCCCGGGAGGCCCAGGCTTCCCCTCGACGCCCCCGTACGGCCGATCGGGCGGCGCCCGGACCGGCGACCGGACCACCCGCGCGCCACCCCCCGGTCTGAGGCGGCGGCCCGAGCGGCGTACCGTCGTCAGTGTGGATTCCTCGGCCGGCCAACTTCTCGCGCGAGCGGCACAGGAGCTCAGGCGGCGCGTCGGCGAGCTCTCCGCCGAGGTGGAACAGTGCCTGCGACGCGAACTTCCCGCCCTGTACGACGCGCCCGCCGTCGCCCGCGTCGTCTCCCAGAACGTCATCGACCACATCTCCGCCGCCCTCTCCGGCCTCGAACGTGAGATCGCACCGAGCCGCATCGAGCTGCCGGCCGCCGACACCGCCCGCTCGCTGGGACTGGCCCGCCACGGCACCCCGCTGAGCGCCGTCCTGCGCGCGTTCCGCCTGGCCCAGGGCATCGTCAACGACCGTCTCCTGGAGGAGCTGCCCCGGCTCAGCGGCGACGCCCAGCAGGTCAGCGCGGCGGCCCGGGGACTGATCGTCGTGTCGACCACCTATGTGGACCGCGTCTCCGAGCAGGGTGTGGAGGCGTTCCAGGAGGAGCGCGACCGCAGGCTGCGCTGGCGGGCGAGGATGGTGAACGAGGCGAGCATGCGCATCGGGACCACCCTCGACATCGACCGCACCGCGCAGGAACTGGCCGACCTCGCCGCCGAACGCTTCGCCGACTTCGTCACCGTGGACCTCCTCGACCCGCTGCTGCGCGGCGAGGACGCCGTCGTGGAGACGCCCTTCGTGCTCCGCCGGATGGCCCAAGGGCCCTCCGACGCCGAGGGCCCGGATCCGGCCGTCCGGCCGCAGGAGGTCCACCGCTGTCACGACGGCTCCGCCACCGAGCGCGCCCTCGTCACGGGGCGGCCCTCCCGGCAGCAGCACGACCGGTCCGAGGACCCGCGGAGCATCCACTCCACGATGGTGGTGCCGCTGCGCGCCCGGGGCACCACGCTGGGTCTCGCCGAGTTCCACCGCTGCGGCACCCCCGCCCGCTACGACGACGAGGACCTCCTCCTCGCCGAGGAGATCGCCGCCCGGGCCGCCGTCGCCGTCGACAACGCCCGCCGCTACACCAACGCCCGCGCCACCGCCCTCACGCTCCAGCGCAGCCTCCTCCCGCGCAACGCGCCCCTGCAGTCGGCCGTGGACGTCGCCTACCGCTATCTGCCGGCCGGCTCGGACGCCGGGGTCGGCGGCGACTGGTACGACGTCATCCCGCTGTCCGGCGCGCGGGTGGCCCTGGTCGTCGGGGACGTGGTCGGCCACGGCATCCGCGCCGCCGCCACCATGGGCCGGCTGCGGACCGCCGTGCGCACCCTGGCCGACATCGACCTGCCGCCCGACGAACTTCTCACGCATCTGGACGACGTCGTGCTGCGCCTGTCCGCCGAGGAGTCCGGCGACCAGGACGGCCCCGGCGACGGCTCCAACGACGGCGACATCGGCGCCACCTGCCTGTACGCGGTCTACGACCCGGTCTCCCGCCGCTGCACCCTGGCCCGGGCCGGCCATGTGCCCCCAGCCGTGGTGGTCCGCGACGGCCGGGCGGAACTGCTCGACCTGCCGCCCGGCCCGCCGCTGGGCCTCGGCGGCCTGCCGTTCGAGACGGCCGAGATCGACCTGCCGGAGGGCAGCCTCATCGCCCTCTACACCGACGGCCTGATCGAGGCCCGCGCCCACGACATCGAGGGCGGGCTCACCGCTCTGCGGGAGGTCCTCGCCCGGCCCGCGCCCAGCCTGGACGCGGCCTGCGACACCGTCCTGGAGGCCCTGCTGCCCTCCACCAAGCCGGACGACGACATCGCCCTGCTCCTCGCCCGCACGCGCGCCCTCGGCGCCGACCGCGTCGCCACCTGGGACCTCGAACCCGACCCCGCGGAGGTCGGACGCGTACGCGGAGAGGTCTCACGCCAACTCGCCGCCTGGGGACTGGGCGACATCGACTTCATCGCCGAACTGGTCGTCAGCGAACTGGTCACCAACGCCATCCGCTACGGCCGCCCCCCGATCAGCCTGCGCCTCATCCACGACCGCGCCCTGCTGCTCGAGGTCTCCGACGCCAGCAGCACCACCCCGCACCTGCGCCGCGCCCGCGTGTTCGACGAGGGGGGCCGCGGCCTGCTCCTGGTCGCCCAACTCGCCGAACAGTGGGGCACCCGCCACGCCCGCCGCGGCAAGACGGTCTGGGCCCAACTGAGCGAGTCGGCGGAACTGCCGCTGCCGATCCTGTAGTCAAAATCAGGCGCCACGCAGAGGCGTCCGACTCGGCCACCGACCTGACGGCGGCGACCCTGCGCACGGCCTGCTACGTGATGATCACCCGCGCGCGGGAGCGGCTGGTCGTGGGCCGACAGTGGAGCCGGATGCCGCGGCACCTGGAGAGGCTGGACGCGTGGATGCAGAGGGTGACGCGACAGCCGGCGCCATCGCCGGCGGGCGGAGTGAGTACCCGAATCCCTCACGGCCCGATGTGTCGTGAGTGGCCTGCGCATGCTGCGGTGTGAGAGCGCGAGGATCTACCGTTCTGTTGGACGTCAGCCGTGGGCTGGCGTGGATTGATTGAGGGGGGACGATGATCGACTATCGCAAGAAAACACATATTCCGGTCTGGACGCTGGCGACACGTGATGTCCAGGTGCCCGCGGTGATCGGAGGCGGGCCGATGACAGCCGAGCGGCTGGCCGAACTCCGGGGCGCGCTGGCCGCGTTGGCCGAGCAACCAATCGCGACGCTCGAGGCGCACCCGCTGCCGGACAGGCTCGACCGCAGCCAGGGCATCCCGCTCGACGCCGCCAGCCCGTTGGCGCAGCACCTGTCGCAGCTCATCACCGAGTCGGCGAAGGCCTCCTCCGTGGCCTCCAAGGCGACGGCTTCCGGCGAGTTCCTGTGCCGCGTGGTGGTCCCGGCCAAGGTCGCCGAGGAGTTCGGGCAGGGGCTGGTTCGCTGGATGGTGCCCAAGGCGTCGACGGGGAGCGGGTTCTACGGCGCTCTCGTGCACTCGACGACGGGCCAGATCGCCGCCAAACCGATCCTCGTGCCGGTCAGCGGAGCGGCAGCGGCGGGCACGGTCGGCGGTGCGGGTGCGACCGCCGGTGCCGCGGCGGCCGGTGGAACGCTGCTCACCGTAGCCGCGCCGCTCGTGCTGATGGCGGTGGCCGTCGGGGTGAGCGCGCACGCCGACCGCAAACAGCAGCAGGCCATCGAACGTATCACCAACCTGCTGGAGCAGATCCAGGCCGATAGGCTCGACGACGAGCACAGTGCGCTGAACGGCTGCCGTGCCGCCATCGACAAGGCCACGGCCATCCTGCTCGACCAGGGCAGGCTCGGCGTCTCACTGGGACTCGACTCAGCGGTGCACACCATCGACACGGCGCTCAGCAAGGCCGACATCCGTCTGACCCGTTGGCGCGCCGCGCTCGGCAAACTGCCCGACGGCGGATCCGTCGAGATCGGCACCCTGAGCGAGTCGTTCCCCGGCGTGGACGAGCCCGGCGGCATCTTCCGCACGCACCTGCAACTCGCCTCACTTGCCGTTGCGTTGAAGCGACGCGTCAACGTTCTCCAAGCAGTTGAACGAGCCCAGAGCGAGCCCGACAACCTGTTCGAGAACTTCACTCGCGCCCTCAAGGACGACGAGCAGCGTCTCAACGAGCTGGAAACCGGCATCGCCGGCCTCCTGTTGCGCCTGTCGTCCCTGGAACTGGCACGCCCGAGCGGCAAGCGCCCCGTTTTCACGACCGGTGAGGTCGACCGGCTCCTGCGCGCGGCGTACCAGATCCGCAGCCTGGGCGACGGCGTCGCACTCGACGGCCGCCCGACAGACCTGGAGATCGAGATTGCCCGCGAGCGGGACGGCTCGGTGGTGGTGTTCCCGGCGCTGCCCGTCCAGCTGTAGACCCGTGATGTCGAACAGGGCCGCCCGGACGGTCTTGCCGCCGGCGAGCGCGGTGACGAGGGGCAGGCTCCGTCCGCCGGTGGGGAGCGGGTCGGGCTCCGCCCGGCAGGGAGGCGGAGGGCGTCGCTGACCTCGATGTGGAGCCGGTGGAGGCGGGAGACGCGAAGGGGCGGGGGCTGTCAGTGGTGGGTGGCAGGATCACCGGCATGGCGTTCGAACGGACTACTCCGCCCCGGCCTGTCGACGTGACCGCGGTCTTTCCAGAACTGGCTCCGCTGGCCCGTCCCGCCGTCCGGCTACATCCCCGCCCGGGGTCGCCTTCGGTCCGGGACAGCTCGGTCGGGGGCCCGTTGCTGTGGCCGGCCGGGGAACCCTGGCCGCACTGCGAGGACGCGCACCTGCACGGTGACAGCGGATTCCGCGAGTCACCGGCAGAGATACGGCTCGACAGGTACCGGCGGGCCCAGCGGTATGACGACCCCTACGGTCCCTCGTTCACGCCCGAGGAGGTGGCGGCCCTGGAGCGGAAGGCTGCGCGGCTCGCGGAGCGGCTGGAAGCCGGCCCGCCAGCGCCCGAGGAGTGCCCGGTCCCCCTGCTGCCCCTGGGCCAGCTGTATCTGCGCGACGTGCCCCTGCTGCGGCCGCCCGCAGGGGCCGATCTGCTCCAAATCCTCTGGTGTCCCTATGACCACGAGCCGAACTGGAAGCCCGCGACCGCGCTGTTCTGGCGGTCCGCAGCCTCGGTCGTCGACGTCCTCGACGCGCCACCGGAACCGTACGAGGCCAACTACCCGGGCTACGTGCCGGAGCCGTGCCTGCTGGCACCGGAGGCGATCACCGAGTATCCCGACAGCCTCGATCTGAGCCCGGAGCTGAGGGAGGCGGTGGGGGACTGGAGCAGATGGCAGGCCGCCGGCGCGGACCTGGACGACTCCTACGAGGAGTGTCCGGTGGAGTTCTACGACAGCGACCTGGCCGACGCCCCCGGCTGGAAGGCCGGCGGCTGGCCGCCGTGGGGCCGCACCGACCCGTACCCCCGGTCCTGTGCCGTCTGCGAAGCGCGGATGGTCCCGCTGCTGACCATCGCCTCCTTCGAGTGGGACGGCAGTACGCGCGGCTGGGCCCCGTACGAGGACCGGGCCGCCGCCCATGCAGGCGCCCACATCGCCGGTCTGTCCCCCGCGCAGCCCACGAGGGTGGAGGTGGGCAGCGCCGACAACATGCAGCTCTACGTCTGCCCGGCCTCCCCCGAGCACCCGCACACCGACCTGATCCAGTGAACGGCCCGCTCCAGGGCGGACGTGAACGGGCTCAGGCACGAGCCGGACCCCGTACAGAGCGCATGGGGGCTGTTACGCGTGGTAGGCGGACCGGCGCCGCAGGGCGGGCCCTCGGCCTGCCCTGCCCGCAACCACCAGACGAGCGGGACGCCGGTGGCCAGGACGAGCACGAGGAAGCCGTCGCGAGCTCCGGCGCCGACCGGGCGCTTCGTCGCACGGATGCCCTCCGAACGGGAGACGGGCGGCCCGGGTGCCACCTGGGGGCCGGGAATCCGTCGGACTCGTGCAGGACCTCCCGCGTGATGTGCCCCCACACCCGCTCGGGCGGCGCCGCTGGCAGGTCCGAGGTCTGGGCACCGCGCGCGGCGGCCACCACGCGGATCATCGGGTTCAGTTCACGGCGACAGCCTGGACACGACACGACGTGCCGCAACACGAGCCCTTCGCACATGAGGCGACGCCGTCACTCGCGCACCGGCTCCGCCGTGACGACGAGGTTGGCCAGGTAGCCTCCGCGCTCGGGCTCGAACGGCGGTGCACACGTGATCAGGGTGAGGACGGGATCGCCGGTTCGGCGGAACGCCGAGGGCGGCAACTCGTCCTTGGGCACGGTGGTGCGCGAGACGACGCGGTAGACGACCGGCGCGGCCTTCGCCCGGCGGACCTCGACGCGATCGCCGCGCCGTACGTCGTAGAGTGCGGCGAACTCGCCGAGGGCGCCCGTCTCGCCGTCCACGTGCCCGACGAGCACGGCCGACCCCTCGGGGCTGCCGGGCGCCGGGCCGAAGCGGTACCACCCGGCCACGGAGGGGTCGTCCGGGACGGCCATGTCTCCGCGCTCGGTCACACCGACCGGCCGTACGCGGGCGTCGAGGCTCGCATCGCGAATCCGGACGCGCTCGGGCGGCGCGGCCGCGGCGGTGCCGGGTGGTGACTCGGTGCCGCGGGGCGCCGGGGCCGTCACCGCCCGCTGGCCCGTGGGTGCGGACCCGAAGTCGGGCGGCGCGGCCGCCTGCTCCGACGGCGTACCCGATACGGCGAGGACGGCTGTCAGAGCGGCAGCCGACATCGTCAGCGCGGTCAGCCGTCGCGGGGCGTCAGCCACGCCGGCCGGCCACCCGGCGGGCCACCATGACGCCCGTCAGTGTGATCGCTCCGGCGGCTGCGGCCCAGGCGAGCCACTGGTCGGAGGAGTTCGGCGTGACGGCGGCACCGCTGACGCCGGCACTCGCCCCGTTGGGCATCGTCTCCATACCGCTGAAGGTCTGGGTCGCCAGGGCCAGGTTCTTGTCCTTGGCGCTGCCCCAGGCGTAGACGACGTTGCTCGTGCCCTCCTTGAGGTCGAGGTCGGCCGGGCCGATGGCGACGGTGTCCGTGCCGGCGAGGACGACGTCGGCGTTCACGGTGCCCGCGTCGACGGCCGCGGTGTCCTGGTTCGGGTTGGTCAGGTCGGTGAAGACGGGCTGTCCTCCGGCCCGTACGTCGACGGCGGGCGCGGCCGCGACATGGCGAACGGTCAGGCGCGCCTTGCCCGCGTCCACCTTCGAGACGTCGTTGGCGAACGCCGTCAACTGCGGCGTGCCGTCGGAGGAGAGGTGCGCTGCGACCGTGGCGTTGCCGCCTTCGGACACCTTCACCTGCTTCTCCAGGGCGGGGGTGCCGTCGGGGCTCTGACCGGCTTCGAAGATCTTGATGTCGTAGGTCCCCGCCTTCAGGGACTGTGGATCGGTCACCGTGCCGGGCTTGAAGTCGCCGAGCAGCTTGTCGCCGTTGGCGTAGACGTCGACCGTCATGCCGGGAATGCCGTGGAAGACGGACACCATGCCGGTGTCCTGCGCCTGTCGGGGAGCGGCCATGGCGGCGGGTGCGGTCACACCGAGGGCCAGAGCGCAGGCCCCGGCCGAAGCGGCGACGGCGATGGTGGTCCGGGAGGTCATGCGGATCATCCCTTCATGGGCCCTATGTCTGCTGGGTCTCACAGGGGCTTCGCTGCCGGGGGGTGCTCCGGATGCGCCGGCGCGACCACTTTCCCCGCCGTGCGTACGGGGACGAGGAGAGCCGTCCGCCGAGGGACAGATCCGCCGGTCCGCAGGACCCTCGCCGCATCCAAAGCCGACATATCGGCCGAAACAGGGTTGTGAAGCTCAAGGGCGAACGGCCCGCCCTCACCATGACGGTCGGCGCGCTCTTGTCCAGCAAGCTGTCCCACGACAACCCGTACTGGCAGCGCCGGCACCCGCAGCAGGCGGCACGCGAACGCGAGGCGGCCGCCGCCCTCCCGGACTCCGGACGGATGCGGCACCCGCTGCCTGTCACGCGGCGTCCCGAGGGTGCCGGCGACGGGCGGGCGCCCGCATGGCGCCCGCCCACGAGAGGAAGCGATGAGCGACGTGACCGAACCACTCAGCAGGCCGACCGAGACGCCTCCCGCGGAGGGCTCGACTGCCGAGGCGCACGAAGAACGTCCGGACGGCGGTGTCTGGGAGCACCCCTACTTCTGGCTGGGGCTGGTCGTGGCCGGATCCCTGATCATCGCCGTGTTCTTCCTGCTCCGCTTCCTCGATCTGACGGCACCGGTGTTCTGAGATCTGACGGCACCGGTGTTCTGAGGGCTCAGATGTCCCGGAAGATCTCGATCTGCGCCCCGATCGAGTTCAGCCGCTCCGCCAGGTCCTCGTAACCGCGGTTGATGACATACACGTTCCGCAGCACGGACGTGCCGTCCGCCGCCATCATCGCCAGCAGGACGACCACGGCGGGGCGCAGGGCCGGCGGGCACATCATCTCGGCGGCGCGCCAGCGGGTCGGGCCCTCCACCAGGACGCGGTGCGGGTCCAGGAGCTGGAGGCGGCCGCCGAGGCGGTTGAGGTCGGTCAGGTAGATGGCGCGGTTGTCGTAGACCCAGTCGTGGATGAGGGTCTTGCCGGACGCGGCCGCCGCGATGGCCGCGAAGAACGGCACGTTGTCGATGTTCAGGCCGGGGAACGGCATCGGGTGGATCTTGTCGATCGGCGCCTCCAGCTTGGAGGGACGGACCGTCAGGTCGACCAGCCGGGTACGGCCGTTGTCGGCGAAGTACTCGGGGGTGCGGTCGTGGTCGAGGCCCATCTCCTCCAGGACCGCCAGCTCGATCTCCAGGAACTCGATCGGCACCCGGCGCACCGTCAGTTCGGACTCGGTGACGACGGCTGCGGCCAGCAGGCTCATCGCCTCGACCGGGTCCTCCGAGGGGGAGTAGTCGACGTCGACGTCGATCGTCGGGACGCCGTGCACGGTCAGCGTCGTGGTGCCGATGCCCTCCACGCGGACGCCGAGCGCCTCCAGGAAGAAACACAGGTCCTGGACCATGTAGTTGGAGGAGGCGTTGCGGATGACGGTGACGCCGTCGTGCCGCGCGGCGGCCAGCAGCGCGTTCTCCGTCACGGTGTCTCCGCGCTCGGTCAGCACGATCGGCCGGTCGGGCCGTACGGACCGGTCGACCACGGCGTGGTACTGGCCCTCGGTCGCCGCCACGTCCAGACCGAAGCGGCGCAGCGCGATCATGTGCGGCTCGATGGTGCGCGTACCGAGGTCGCAACCGCCCGCGTAGGGCAGCTTGAAGTGGTTCATGCGGTGCAGCAGCGGGCCGAGGAACATGATGATCGACCGGGTGCGCACGGCGGCCTCGGCGTCGATCGCGCCCATGTCCAGCTCGGCGGGCGGCACGAGCTCCAGGTCGACGCCGCCGTTGATCCAACGGGTGCGGACGCCGATGGAGTTGAGGACCTCGAGGAGGCGGTAGACCTCCTCGATCCGGGCGACCCGGCGCAGTACTGTGCGCCCCTTGTTGAGCAGAGAGGCGCACAGCAGCGCCACACAGGCGTTCTTGCTCGTCTTGACGTCGATGGAACCCGACAGCCGACGTCCGCCGACGACCCGGAGATGCATCGGACCGGCGTATCCCAGGGACACGATCTCGCTGTCCAGGGCCTCGCCGATACGGGCGATCATCTCAAGGCTGATGTTCTGGTTGCCGCGCTCGATGCGATTGACGGCGCTCTGAGAGGTGCCGAGCGCCTCGGCGAGCTGCGTCTGTGTCCAGCCACGGTGTTGCCGGGCGTCACGGATGAGCCTGCCGATACGTACGAGGTAGTCGTCTGCCATGAGGCTGAGGCTATCTCACATATGAGATGGCGCCCCTCAGGGGGGTCCATTCGGGTGACGGGTTGTCAACGCCCCCTGCTGGTACGGGTGCGCCGCCATCCGAAAGGCCCGGGCAAATCCATCGATGTCGTACGACGTCCGGTGCTGCTGTGGGTGTGGCGCGGGCCGTTCTTGCCACCCGTGGTGATGGACCAGGAGCGGCGGTTGATGTTGAGCGTCACGCCGGGGAGGATCCGGAAGCTCTTGCGGAACGTGAGGGGCATGCGTGCCTCCCTTTCCAGTCGGTCTCCAGTCGGTCAGGTGCTCATCCGCTTACCCCGACTCCGCGCGCTGAGGCATGTCGAGTGCGGAGAAGGCGCGCACGCGAAGGGGCCCGGTGCGACGCGCCGTGCGCCGTACCGGGCCCCTTCGAGGTCCGTCCTCCGGTGAAGCCGTCAGTCCGTGCCGGACTCCATCGCCGCGCGGTCCAGCAGCGCGTCCTCCTCGGACACCTCGCCGCGCGACGCGATGGCCTCGGCGCCGCCCTGGGGCAGCTCCGGCATGGTGCCGATGAGGCCGGTCGCGGCGGCCTGGGAGGCGCCGATGGTGGGGCTGCCGGTGCCGATCAGCCCGAGGCCCGCGTACTGCTCCAGCTTGGCGCGCGAGTCGGCGATGTCGAGGTTGCGCATGGTCAGCTGGCCGATGCGGTCGACGGGGCCGAAGGCCGAGTCCTCGGTGCGCTCCATGGAGAGCTTGTCCGGGTGGTAGGAGAACGCCGGGCCCGTGGTGTCGAGGATCGAGTAGTCCTCGCCGCGCCGCAGCCGCAGCGTCACCTCGCCGGTGATCGCGGCGCCGACCCAGCGCTGGAGCGACTCGCGGATCATCAGCGCCTGCGGGTCCAGCCAGCGGCCCTCGTACATCAGCCGGCCGAGGCGCCGGCCCTCGTTGTGGTACTGGGCGAGGGTGTCCTCGTTGTGGATCGCGTTGACCAGGCGCTCGTAGGCGGCGTGCAGCAGGGCCATGCCCGGCGCCTCGTAGATGCCGCGGCTCTTGGCCTCGATGATCCGGTTCTCGATCTGGTCGGACATGCCCAGGCCGTGGCGGCCGCCGATGGCGTTGGCCTCCATCACCAGGTCGACGGGGGAGGCGAACTCCTTGCCGTTGACGGTGACCGGGCGGCCCTGCTCGAAGCCGATCGTCACGTCCTCGGGGGCGATGTCCACCGACGGGTCCCAGAACCGGACGCCCATGATCGGCTCGACCGTCTCGATGCCGGTGTCCAGGTGCTCCAGGGTCTTGGCCTCGTGGGTGGCGCCCCAGATGTTGGCGTCGGTGGAGTACGCCTTCTCGGTCGCGTCCCGGTACGGCAGGCCGTGGGCGACCAGCCACTCCGACATCTCCTTGCGGCCGCCGAGCTCGGTCACGAAGTCCGCGTCCAGCCAGGGCTTGTAGATGCGCAGATGCGGGTTGGCGAGCAGGCCGTAGCGGTAGAACCGCTCGATGTCGTTGCCCTTGTAGGTCGAGCCGTCGCCCCAGATCTGGACGTCGTCCTCCAGCATCGCGCGCACCAGCAGGGTGCCGGTGACGGCACGGCCCAGGGGCGTCGTGTTGAAGTACGCGCGCCCGCCGGAGCGGATGTGGAACGCGCCGCAGGTGAGCGCGGCCAGCCCCTCCTCGACGAGGGCCGCACGGCAGTCGACCAGGCGCGCGACCTCGGCGCCGTAGGTCTTGGCGCGGCCGGGCACCGACGCGATGTCGGGCTCGTCGTACTGGCCGATGTCGGCGGTGTAGGTGCACGGGACGGCGCCCTTGTCGCGCATCCAGGCGACCGCGACCGAGGTGTCGAGACCGCCGGAGAAGGCGATGCCGACCCGTTCGCCGGTGGGCAGGGAGGTGAGGACCTTGGACATAGGAAGAGTATGCATCATCTCGCATGATCATGCAATGCAGACCCATGTGACCTGGGGCGCGCGGGCTCGCCGCGCCCCGGGCATGACCATCCCGGCCTCATGTACTAGAGTTATCTCGACATCGAGATATCTGCCGAGGTGCACCGCAGCCGTACGGCGCGACCGGTCTGACGGTAAGGGTTGCCTAACTTAGCCTTACCTTAGCGGACCGGCCGGTAGGCCGTCGCGGCAGGATCGTGGTGGTACGCGCACATCAATGAAGGAGACTGTCGTGTCGGCGAACAGCTTCGACGCCCGCAGCACGCTGCAGGTGGGCGACGAGTCGTACGAGATCTTCCGGCTGGACAAGGTCGAGGGCTCCGCGCGCCTCCCTTACAGCCTGAAGGTGCTGCTGGAGAACCTCCTCCGCACCGAGGACGGCGCGAACATCACCGCCGACCACATCCGCGCCCTGGGCGGCTGGGACTCCCAGGCCCAGCCGTCGCAGGAGATCCAGTTCACGCCGGCCCGCGTGATCATGCAGGACTTCACCGGCGTGCCCTGTGTCGTGGACCTCGCGACCATGCGTGAGGCCGTGAAGGCCCTCGGTGGCGACCCATCCAAGGTCAACCCGCTCTCGCCGGCCGAGATGGTCATCGACCACTCCGTCATCGCGGACAAGTTCGGCACGTCGGACGCCTTCAAGCAGAACGTCGACCTGGAGTACGGCCGCAACAAGGAGCGCTACCAGTTCCTGCGCTGGGGCCAGACCGCCTTCGACGACTTCAAGGTCGTCCCCCCGGGCACCGGCATCGTCCACCAGGTGAACATCGAGCACCTGGCCCGTACGGTCATGGTCCGAGGCGGCCAGGCGTACCCCGACACCCTCGTCGGCACCGACTCGCACACCACCATGGTCAACGGCCTCGGCGTCCTCGGCTGGGGCGTCGGCGGCATCGAGGCCGAGGCCGCCATGCTCGGCCAGCCGGTCTCCATGCTGATCCCGCGCGTCGTCGGCTTCAAGCTGACCGGTGAGCTGCAGCCCGGCACCACCGCCACCGACCTCGTGCTCACCATCACCGAGATGCTCCGCAAGCACGGTGTGGTCGGCAAGTTCGTCGAGTTCTACGGCGAGGGCGTCGCCGCCACCTCCCTGGCCAACCGCGCCACCATCGGCAACATGTCGCCGGAGTTCGGCTCCACCGCCGCGATCTTCCCGATCGACGCCGAGACCATCAACTACCTGAAGCTGACCGGCCGCTCCGAGCAGCAGCTCGCGCTCGTCGAGGCCTACGCCAAGGAGCAGGGCCTCTGGCTGGACCCGAAGGCCGAGCCGGACTTCTCCGAGAAGCTGGAGCTCGACCTCTCCACGGTCGTCCCGTCCATCGCCGGCCCGAAGCGCCCGCAGGACCGCATCGTCCTCGCGAACGCCGCCGAGCAGTTCAAGCAGGACGTCCGCAACTACGTCAGCGACGAGTACGAGGCCAGCAAGGAGTCCTTCCCCGGCTCCGACGCCCCGTCGACCATCCCGAACGGCGCCCCGTCCAACCCGGTCGTCGTGACCGCCCCCGACGGCTCGACGTACGAGCTCGACCACGGTGCCGTGACGGTCGCCGCCATCACCTCCTGCACCAACACCTCCAACCCGTACGTCATGGTCGCCGCCGCGCTCGTCGCGAAGAAGGCCGTGGAGAAGGGCCTGACCCGCAAGCCGTGGGTCAAGACCACCCTCGCCCCGGGCTCGAAGGTCGTCACCGACTACTTCGACAAGGCGGGCCTCACCCCGTACCTCGACAAGGTCGGCTTCAACCTGGTCGGCTACGGCTGCACCACCTGCATCGGCAACTCCGGCCCGCTGCCGGAGGAGGTCTCCAAGGCGGTCAACGACCACGACCTCGCGGTCACCTCGGTCCTCTCAGGCAACCGCAACTTCGAGGGCCGGATCAACCCCGACGTCAAGATGAACTACCTGGCGTCCCCGCCCCTGGTCGTCGCGTACGCCCTCGCCGGCTCCATGAAGGTGGACATCACCAAGGAGGCCCTGGGTGTCGACCAGGACGGCAACCCGGTCTACCTGAAGGACATCTGGCCCTCCGAGGCCGAGGTCAACGACGTCGTCGCCAACGCCATCGGCGAGGACATGTTCTCCAAGTCCTACCAGGACGTCTTCGCGGGCGACGCCCAGTGGCAGGCCCTGTCGATCCCGACCGGCGACACCTTCGAGTGGGACCCGGAGTCCACCTACGTCCGCAAGCCCCCCTACTTCGAGGGCATGCAGATGGAGCCCGCCCCGGTCACCGACATCACCGGTGCCCGCGTGCTGGCCAAGCTGGGCGACTCGGTCACCACCGACCACATCTCCCCGGCCGGCGCCATCAAGGCCGACACCCCGGCCGGCAAGTACCTCACGGAGCACGGCGTCGAGCGCCGCGACTTCAACAGCTACGGCTCCCGCCGCGGCAACCACGAGGTCATGATCCGCGGTACGTTCGCCAACATCCGCCTGCGCAACCAGATCGCGCCGGGCACCGAGGGCGGCTACACCCGCGACTTCACCCAGCCCGACGCGCCGGTGTCGTTCATCTACGACGCCTCGCGCAACTACATCGAGCAGGGCATCCCGCTGGTCGTCCTGGCCGGCAAGGAGTACGGCTCCGGCTCGTCCCGCGACTGGGCCGCCAAGGGCACCGCGCTCCTCGGCGTCAAGGCCGTCATCGCCGAGTCGTACGAGCGCATCCACCGCTCGAACCTCATCGGCATGGGCGTCCTGCCGCTGCAGTTCCCCGAGGGCCACACCGCCGCGTCCCTCGGCCTGACCGGCGAGGAGACCTTCTCCTTCACCGGCGTCGAGGAGCTGAACAACGGCACCACGCCGAGCACGGTCAAGGTCACCACCGACACGGGCGTCGAGTTCGACGCGGTCGTCCGCATCGACACCCCCGGTGAGGCCGACTACTACCGCAACGGCGGCATCATGCAGTACGTCCTGCGCAGCCTGCTCCGCAAGTAAGCGGTACGGCACGGCAGCAGAGGGCCGCACTCCCGGAACGGGGGTGCGGCCCTCCGCCGTACCGTGCACCCCACTCAGCCGATGGTGACGACCCGCGCCCAGGGCGGCGGGGCGTCCGGCACATAGTCCGGGTCGTCCTCGTCCACGGCGCGGACCGGCCGCGGGAACAGCCCGACGACCGTACGGCACGGCGGCTGCGCGGACGGCCAGGGCGTCTGGCCGTCGGTCAGCGCGACGATCACGTCCGGGCGGGGCCGCGAGCGCAGCGCCCGCTCGAAACCGGACCGCAGATCCGTGCCTCCGCCGCCGATCAGCTCCAGGGCCTCGGCACGGCAGATCGGCACGGCGATCCCGGCCGCCGCGTCGCAGGAGATCACCGACACCAGATCGCGCCGCCCGCCCACGGCCCGCGCGATCGCCGCCACCTCCAGCAGCGCGCCGCCCAGCTCGGCGTCGCTCACCGAACCCGAGGTGTCGATCACCACGCACACCCGGGGGGGAGTGCGGCGCAGGCTCGGCAGCACCACCCCGGGCACGGCGGTCGAGCGGCGGGACGGACGCCGGTAGCTGTGGTTCTCACCCGCCCCCGGCGCCCCGGCCGCCGACCGGACAGCCGCGCCCAGCAACTGCCGCCACGGCTGCGGCGGATGGAACGCCGCGTCCGCCCATCGCCGCCAGCCCTCCGGAGCCTCGCCCGGCCGGCCCTTGATGCCCTCGGCCACCCGGAAGCGCACCGCGTCCCGCTGCTGCCGCGTCAGCCCGTTCGCGCCCTCGGGCCCCAGCTCCCACGGCCGTGCCTCGCCGTCGGCGCCGCCGCCGCAGTCCAGCCAGGACAGGTCCGAGGCGAGCCCGGTCATCGAGGACGTCCGCAGGTACTCCTCCATCAGCAGCCCGTCGGGCAGCCCCAGCAGCGACGGCAGCACCGCCCCGGCCGGCCGGAGCAGACCGTCGCCGTAGATGTCGTCGTTGATCTCGAAGTCGGCCGCGATGTTCCGGCGCAACCGCTCGCCCGGCCCGTACGCCTCGTGCTCGCGCGCGTGACGCAGACCGCGCTCATGGTGGTCCCGCAGCAGATGGGACACCTCGTGCACCCAGACGCCCGCCAGATCCTCCACCGGCGTGCGGGCCACGAAGCCGGGGGAGACGTAGCAGCGCCAGTGCGCGTCGACCGCCATCGTCGGCACCGAGCGGTCCTCCACCACATGGAGCGCGAAGAGCGCGGCGGCCAGATAGGGCCGGACCTCCACCGCGTGCAGCCGGGCGGCCATCAGCTTGTCCCGGTCCAGCGGCAGTCCGGGCGAGTCGTCCGCGGCGCGGGGCCCGGCCGGCGCCGTGGGGACGGTGACCCTCACGGGGCGCGGCGGCGGAGGCGGGGACATCGGCCGCGGCACGGGCCGCGTGGCGCCCCTGCTCCCGGTCATCGCCGCACCTGCGGCACCCGCGCCCCCCGTCATCGCCGCACCTTCGGTGCCCGCGCGACCGCCACCGACCGTTCCGCCCGCTCGGACAGGCCGACGATCGACGCCAGCCGTTCCACCGCCTCCGGGACCTCCCAGTCGTCGCGCCGCACCGCGGCCAGCGCCTTGGCCGGGGCCACCAGCAGATCCGGCGCCCCCGTCTCCAGGGCGCGGACCAGCACCGCCCAGCCCGCCGCCCAGCGCTCCCGTTCGGGGCGGGCCCCCACGGCGGCCACCACCGCCTCCAGCGCGGCCTGCCGGAGATCGCCGCGCTCCGGCAGTTCGGCGTTCCCGGGGTCGGCCAGCAGGAGTTCCGGGTCCGGCAGGTCCATCCGGTCGAGGTGGGCGAGGAGTTCCAGACCCGGACCGTCTCCCACAGCGCCCCGCACCAGCAGCGCCAGCACGTCCCGGGACACCCCGGCCGCCGTGCCGAAGGCCAGCAGGGCCAGCGCGGCCTCCCAGCTCCGGGGCGAGGGCCAGGCCCCGCCGCGCCGCGTCTCGCTGCTCGGCAGGCGGTGGATCAGCGTGGGCCGCGCTTCGAGGAAGCCGCACACCGCGCGCCGGGCGAGCATCACCGCCTCCGCCAGCCGCTCCGGCTCCAGCCGGGGCAGCTCGGCGCGGGGCCAGACCCCGCCCAGGCCGCGCACCACCACGTCCTTGTCGTGCACCCAGTACAGGTGGACGAACCGGTTGGCCAGCGGCGGGCTCAGCTCCCACCCGTCCGCCGCCGACGCGCGCGGGTTGGCGGCCGCCACGATCCGTACCCCGGGCGGCAGTTGCAGGGCGCCGACCCTCCGCTCCAGGACGACCCTGAGCAGCGCGGCCTGCACGGCCGGGGTCGCGGTGGACAGCTCGTCCAGGAAGAGCAGGCCGCGCCCGGCCCGGACCAGCTCCACGGCCCACTGCGGCGGCGCCATCGGCACTCCGCGCACCGCCGGGTCGTCACCCACGATCGGCAGCCCGGAGAAGTCGGTCGGCTCGTGGACGCTGGCGATCACGGTGGTCAGCGGAAGGTCGAGGGACGCGGCGAGCTGGGTGAGGGCCGCGGTCTTGCCGATGCCCGGTTCGCCCCAGAGCAGGACCGGCAGATCGGCCGCGACGGCGAGGGTGAGCGCTTCGAGCTGCTCGTCCGCGCGGGGCTCGGTGGTGGTCGTCCGGAGCAGTGTCAGGAGGTCGTCGGCGACGGCGAGTTGCGGGTCGACGGCGGGCATGAGGGCAGCGGAGGTCATGGGCATCACCAGGTGTGTAGAGGGTTCGGAGCAGCCGTGTGGGCTGAAGGGGAGGGGAGAGGAGAGGTCAGAAGAACAGGCCGGTGCGGGGCCGGGACCGCTTGCCGCGCTTGGGGCGCGCGTGCGGGGGCGTACGCCGGGCGACGCGGCGCCCGCGCGGGTCGACCCCGCCACCGGCGGCGGGGTGCACGGGGACGAGCCCGGAGCGGAACAGTCCGTGCTCGACGCGGCGGGCGGCGGCCGTCTCCAGCTCCTCCCGGAGCGGGCCCTCCCGCAGCACGGCGGCAGGGCCGAGCAGCCCTTCGACGACGGCCAGTGCCCCGGCGACGTCGCCGTGCCGCAGCCGCTCGCGGACCGCCGGCAACTGCTCGGGACTGCGGTGCACGGCGTCGATCGCCCGCAGGCAGGGCAGCGCGGGCCCGCCGAGCGCGACCAGCAGTTCCTCCCGGCGCACTTCGGCCGGGTGGTGGTCGACGGCGGTCAGCACTCCGTCGCGCAGGGCGATCCGGTGCACCCGGCCTCGGCACTGGACCCGGTAGGGGTCGGCGGCCCCGGGGACCGGCGGGCCGGACGAGGGACCGGACACCGGCAACGCGGCGGCGACCAGCGGATGCAGCCGGTCGGACGTGATCGCCCCGGCCCGCAGCAGCTCCCCGTCGGGCAGAACGCGGGCCGCCGCCTCGGGCAGCACCGGAAGCGCGGCCACGTCCCGCGCGGGCAGCGCGAGAGCCCGTACACCGGGCGCGTGGCCGTCGTCGGGCGCGACGAGTTCCAGTACGGCCCGCTCGCGCGTGCCCAGCCGTACGGTGAACGCCCCCCGAGGGCCGAATCCTTCGGCCCGCAGCAGCAGTTCGCCCTCGGCGGCCCAACTCCGTGTGGCCCACGGCGAGTCGGGGTCGTCCCCTCGGCCACGGCGGTGGGCCAGCTCGCCACTGCGCCCGGCGTCCCACAGATGCCGGTGCAGATCGAGCCGGAACCGCCGGTCCGGGTGCGGGTGCGGATGGTGCCCCCAGGCGGGCCCGTCGCCGGACTCGTCCCACAGGGACAGCGACATCCGCTGTCCGGCGTCCGCCCAGGCGGGCGGTGTACGGACCACGAGGTGCAGGGAGCCCGGGTAGCGGGCCAGGGAGAGGGTGAGGCCGGGGCGGAGCCGTCCGTCGGGGGCGATCCGGGGCATGTGCCAGCGCAGCAGGTCCGGCGCGAGCCGGCGCAGGTCCGCGCGGAGACGGGCGGCGAGGTCGGTGCCGTGGCGGGTGCGCACGGCGCGCAGATCGAGATCGACGTCGACGCGGGCGGCGGCGCAGGCCCCGGCCCAATCGCCGGCGAGACGCCGGGCGGTCGCGGTCTCGATCATGGACGGTGGCACGGCGTACTCGCGTACGCGCTGCCACATCGACAGGCGGGTCGGAATCGCGGGCGCGAAGTGAGGTGCCATCAGCACTCACCTTGCGCGGACGATTCCCCCAATCCACGAGAGGAGAAGTTCTTCATCGCCCGCATCATAGGCACGGCGTTCACGATCTGTCACCAACGTTATGGGCCGGGACCCACCACAGGCACAGGGTGCCGGTCCTCACGGACCGGCACCCCGCGCACATGCTCCAACCAGCCTGCTCAGCCCAGCAGTTCGACCTCCGCGAGGGTGGCCTCACCGGTGAGGACCAGGCGGTACTTGGCGTACGTGCCCGGCGACTTCACCGAGAAGGCCCGGGTCTGCCGGTCCCAGGTGAAGGTCTCCCCGGAGCGCTCGTCCAGGGTCTTCCACTTGGAGCCGTCCTTCGACGCCTGGAGCTTCCAGCCGGCCGGTGCCGTCGTACGGTCCGACGGCGACGTCAGGGTGTACTGCACGGCCTTGGCGGCCTTCGCCACCGGCAGGTCCACCGAGGTGACGGCCGCCTGCGTGGCGGACGTGTCGTCGAACAGCGCGCCCTCGCCCTTCAGCAGGTCGGCGCGGGGCGTGGGCACCTTGTCGTCCTGGGTGATGGAGACGGGCGCCGCGTTCCTGCCGGTGCCCCACGAGGACGGCTTCGCGCCCATGTCGAACTCCAGGACACCGCCCTTCGCGATCACCGAGTGGGGGAGCGACGTCGACTTCCACGGCACGCCGTTGACGCGCAGGCCCTGGACGTACACGTTGCGGGCGCTGTTCTTCGGCGCCTTCACGACCAGCTTGCGGCCGTTCTCCAGCTGGATCGTCGCCTTCGTGAACAGGGGCGAGCCGATCGCGTACTCGCCACTGCCCATCACCAGCGGGTAGAAGCCCAGCGCGGAGAACAGGTACCAGGCCGACTGCTCGCCGTTGTCCTCGTCACCGTGGTAGCCCTGCCCGATCTCGCTGCCGACGTACAGCCGCGACAGCACCTCACGGACGTTCTTCTGCGTCTTCCAGGGCTGACCGGCCGCGTTGTACATGTAGTTCACGTGGTGCGCGACCTGGTTGGAGTGCCCGTACATGCCCATCCGGACATCCCGCGCCTCCGTCATCTCGTGGATGACGCCGCCGTAGGAGCCGACGAAGTCGGGCGAGGCCGTCTCCGGGGTGGCGAAGTACTCGTCGAGCTTGTCCGCGAGACCCCCGCGGCCGCCGTAGAGGTTCGCGAGACCCCGGCTGTCCTGGGGCGCGGTGAACGCGTAGCCCCAGCCGTTGGTTTCCGTGTAGTCGTGACCCCACACGCGCGGGTCGTACTTCGAGGACTCGACGCGCCAGTCGCCCTTGGCGTCCCGGCCCTGGAAGAAGCCGGCCTTCGCGTCGAAGAGGTTGACGTAGTCCTGGGCGCGGTTCAGGAAGTACGCGGACTCCTCCTTGTACCGCTTGTCGCCCGTCTTCTTGTAGAGCGCCTGGCCCATCTTCGCGATGCCGTAGTCGTTGAGGTAGCCCTCCAGCGCCCACGACAGTCCCTCGTGCGTCTCGGTGCTGGTGTAGCCGAGGAACGGCGACGTCGCCATGCCCTTGCGGCCGACACCGGACGACGGCGGCACCACGGTCGCGTTCTTCACGGCCGCGTCGTACGCCGACTTCGCGTCGAAGCCGACGCCCTTGACGTACGCGTCCGCGAACGCCACGTCCGAGGAGGTGCCCGTCATCAGGTCGGCGTAGCCCGGCGAGGACCAGCGGGAGGTCCAGCCGCCGTCCTTGTACTGCTGCACGAAGCCGTCGACCATCTCGCCCGCCTGGCCCGGCGTGAGCAGCGAGTACGCCGGCCAGGTGGTGCGGTAGGTGTCCCAGAAGCCGTTGTTGACGTACACCTTGCCGTCGACGATCTTCGCGCCGGTGTGCGTCGGGGTGTCCGGGTTCGGCATCTTGGAGAACGGCGACGCGTACTGGTACGTCGAACCGACCTTCTCGAAGCCGGAGTTCGGGTACAGGTACAGCCGGTACAGGCTGGAGTACAGGGTGGTCAGCTGGTCCGGCGTCGCGCCCTCGACGGTCACCTTGCCGAGCAGCTTGTCCCACTGCCGCTGGGCCCGCGCCTTCACGGCGTCGAAGGAGGCGCCGTCGACCTCCTGGCGCAGGTTGTCCTTGGCCTGGTCGACGCTGATGAGGGACGTGGCGAGCCGCAGCGTCACGGTGCGGTCGTCCCCGGCGTCGAAGCGCAGATGGCCCTTCACACCGCTCGCGGACCCGTCGGTCACCGGTTTGTCGAAGGTGCCGTAGACGAAGAGGCGGGTCGCGCCCGTCGACAGCCCGGACTTCACGTCCGAGTAGCCGGTGACGATCCCGTTCTCCTTGTCGAGGGTGAGCCCCGCCTGCTCGGTCACGTTGTCGAACAGCACGCTCGCGTCGTCACCGGGGTACGTGAAGCGCAGCACCGCCGCGTGGTCCGTCGGCGCCATCTCCGCCTTCAGCCCGTTCTCGAACCGCACCCCGTAGTAGTACGGCCGCGCGGTCTCGTTCTCGTGCCGGAAGGCGAGCGCGCGCGCCGAGCGACCGGTGTCGGGGGTGCCTGAGGCGGCCGACGGCATCACCTGGAACGTCTGCCGGTCGCCCATCCAGGGGCTGGGCTCATGGCTGGCGCTGAACGCCTGGATCGTCGGCAGGTTGTCCGCGTTGTTCGCGCGGGCGTAGTCGTACAGCCAGCTCAGCGAGCCCGCGTTGGTCACCGGGGTCCAGAAGTTGAAGCCGTGCGGCACGGCGGTCGCCGGGAAGTTGTTGCCGCGCGAGAAGCCGCCGCTGGACAGGGTGCCGCGGGTGGTGAGCGCGTAGTCGGACAGATGCGCCCTGGGCTTCTCGGGCGCGACCTCCTTCAGCGCCACGTCGTCCAGCCAGCCCCGGAACTTCGCCGGGCCCTTGGGGGAGTCGTACGCCACCAGGATGCGGTCGACGGTCTTGCCGCGCGCCACCGAGCCGATCCGGGAGACGACGTTGTTCCACTGGTTGACGTACAGCACCTTGGCCTCGCCCTGACCGCGCGGCGAGAGGGGGAAGCCGTGCTGGTCGGCGGCGCCGAGGTCACTGAGGTAGGTGCCGTCGGTGAAGGCCAGGTCGACGGAGACGTTCGTGGCGTCGTAGTCCCGGTCGCCGTCCGCCATCGACGGGAAGACCCGGTAGGACAGCTGGGTGTCCCGGCCGACGGCCACGTTCACGTCGTAGACCTTGTTGTACGAGTAGCCGCGCCCGTCCGCCGTGTGCCGGCCCGCGTAGCGCAGGGCCCGCTTGCCGGTGAAGCCGGCGCCCGCCTTGGCCGTCGGCGAGCCACTCGGGCCGCGGTCGACGAGGGAGAGCATGTCCTGCGGCACCGGGCCGTCGTCGCCGCCCGTGGAGAACTGGACGTCGGCCAGCTGCAGGACGCCGGAGGCCCCGTTGTTCTTGGTGATCTCCAGCCGGAAGTGCTGGTACTCGGCCGGCTCGGCGAGGTCGAAGGTCTTCGTCTGGAACCGCTCGGCGAAGGTCTGGTCCGAGCGGGTGTCGACCGTCTTCCACTCCTTGCCGTCGGAGGAGCC
Organism: Streptomyces sp. NPDC059852; assembly: GCF_042731455.1. Lineage (NCBI taxonomy): Bacteria > Bacillati > Actinomycetota > Actinomycetes > Kitasatosporales > Streptomycetaceae > Streptomyces > Streptomyces sp. NPDC059852. The sequence goes on from NZ_JBHWJK010000029.1 coordinate 66,908, forward strand.
CTTCAGGGTCCAGTCCCGCGGGTCGCGCTCGGCGAAGTCGTTCGCCGACGTGAGCGCGTACTTGGTGATCCTCGCCGGCTTGTCGAGGTCGAACTCCACCCAGCCGGTGGCCTCGAACACCAGCCACTTGCTGCCGGGCTCCCCGTCGGCGAGGTTCTCCTTCACCTCACCGGCACCGGAGTTCTCCCCGTTCGCCCGTACGTCCGTGACATGGTCGGTCACGTTGCCCGGGATGCCGCTGCTGTAACCGCCGTCCACGCCCGACGCGCGTTTCGCGCCCCCGGGACCGGTGTCGACGGTATTGAGCCAGTCGGGTGCCGGGTCGTCCGCCTCGAACGAGGACGCGAACTCCCGGTCGGCCGCCGCGGGCGCCTGGGGCAGGGCCACCGCCGCGCCCTGCGAGCCCACGGTCAAAGCGAAGGCGGTCGCCGACACGACCGCCGTACCCCATCGGTGACGAGCTCTCTGCTGCTTCAACAGGTACCCTCCCTGCGCGCGGGACAACGTTGTCAAATTCGCTGCGCAAGGAACAGTAGTGGCTCAAGTGCCGCGCATTGTCAAGGGCGTTGAGTGTGCCGTTCGGGGCTTATGGCGTGGATTTTTCCGGCAAGCCTCGCACAGGCCCCGCATATTTCCGTGAGGTCTCAACTCGGAAAAGACCACCGGTGAACCTTGCATTCGATCTTGCTCCGCTGGCGGGAAGTGGACTATACCTGTCGGCACTTCACCACAAGATTCCGCACTTCCTGCACGACCCCAGCTTGACCCGATCGCGGTGCCGGGGAGGATCCGGTTCACCGCCTGAGTCCTGGAGAAGGCGAGGACTTGAGCATGGGATCCACTTCTGCCCAGAATCCCGAGAACGGCGGTACCACCGCGGGAGTCGGCCGGCGCGATCTGATCAAGCGGTCCGCCGCACTGGGTCTGATCTCCGTTCCGACCATGAGCTTCCTGTCCGCGTGTGCGAGCGGCGGCGGGGACGATTCCAGCAATGACTCCGAGGGCAAGACGTCCAAGTCGAACCCGTTCGGCGTGAAGGACGGCAGCAAGCTCGACGTCGTCATCTTCAAGGGCGGCTACGGCGACGACTACGCCAAGGCCTGGGAGGCGAGCTTCAAGAAGAAGTGGGGCGTCACCTCCGTCCACACCGGCACCCAGGAGATCACCGGCAAGCTCCAGCCCCGCTTCAACGCCGGCAACCCGCCGGACATCGTCGACGACTCCGGCGCGCAGCAGATCCCGATCGACGTGCTGTACAAGAACGGCCAACTCGTGGACCTCGCCGAGGTGCTGGACGCCCCGTCCGTGGACGACCCGGGCAAGAAGGTCCGCGACACCCTGATCCCGGGCACGCTCGACGCCGGCATGCAGGGCGGCAAGGTCGTCGCGCTGAACTACATCTACACGGTGTGGGGCCTGTGGTACTCCGGCAAGCTCTTCAAGGAGAAGGGCTGGACGGCGCCGAAGACCTGGGACGAGTTCCTCACCATCTGCAAGGAGGCCAAGGCCGACGGCATCGGCGGCCTCGCGCACCAGGGCAAGTACCCGTACTACATCAACGTGGCCATCATGGACCTCATCGCCAAGACCGGCGGTCTGGACGCCATGAAGGCGATCGACAACCTCGAACCGGACGCGTTCGTGGGCTCGGAGGCGGCCACCGCCGCCGTCGAGGCCATCTACGAGGTCGTCGAGAAGGGCTATCTCATGCCCGGCACGAACGGCCTGACCCACACCGAGTCCCAGACCCGCTGGAACCAGTACAAGGCCGCCTTCATCACCAGCGGCTCCTGGCTGGAGAACGAGCAGCTGAAGACGACACCGGACGACTTCGACATGAAGTTCCTCCCGATGCCCCTGCTGCCCGACAGCAAGCTGCCCTTCGAGGCGATCCGCGCCGGCTCCGGCGAGCCCTTCATCATCCCGGCCAAGGCCAAGAACCTCGCGGGGGCCAAGGAGTTCATGCGGATGATGCTGTCCAAGGAGTGGTCGACGCTGTTCGCCAAGGAGGCGAACTCGCTCACCATCCTCAAGGACGGCGTCGACTCCGGCGTCCAGCTGCGTCCCGGCACCCAGTCCACCGTCGAGGCGTCCAAGGCGGCGGGCGACAACACCTTCCGGTACCTGTACACCGAGTGGTACAGCGAGATGGGCACGGCCATCGAGAACGCCTCCAACGAGCTGATGGCCAAGCGCATTCAGCCCAAGGAGTGGCTGAAGCGGGCCCAGGCGGCCGTCGACAAGCAGGCCAAGGACCCGGAGTCCAAGAAGAACCACCGGGACTAGTCCCATGGGCCCCGCGGGGTGCGGGTGACGCGCACGTCGCCCGCACCCCGCCGGGGCGTCGCCGCAGCGCCGTCGGGAACACAGGGCAGGAAGACGCCAATGCGTAAAGGGCAGTACCGGTTCGTCGCGGGATTTCTGTTCGCTCCCGTGGCCATCTACGTGACCTTCGTGATCTGGCCGTACATCCAGACGTTCGGGTACTCCCTGACCGACTGGAAGGGACAGTCGCAGACCTTCGATTTCGTCGGCCTCGACAACTACAAGGCGTTGTTCCAGGACGACGTCTTCATGGGAGCCATCTGGCACAACATCCTGTTCCTGATCTTCATCCCGGTGAGCACGATCCTGATCGCGCTGTTCTTCGCGTTCATGTTGAATGCCGGCGGACGCAGCAGGTCGGGAGGGGTGTCCGGGGTCGCGGGATCCAAGTACTACCGCGTCGTCTACTTCTTTCCGCAGGTGCTCTCACTGGCGATCATGGCGGTGCTCTTCGGGGCCGTCTACCGCAGCGACGGCGGCGGTATGCTCAACGGTTTCCTGATCAAACTCGGACTGGTCTCCGAGAGCAGCCCGGTGGAATGGCTCAACGAGCCGAACATCGTCCTGTGGGCCCTTCTGGTGGTCGTCGTCTGGCACGGGGTGGGCTTCTATCTCGTGCTCTTCTCCGCCGCCATGCAGTCCATTCCGAGGGACATCTACGAGGCGGCGCTCATCGACGGCGCCGGCCGTGCGCAGTCCTTCTTCCGCATCACGCTGCCCCTGCTGTGGGATTCGGTGCAGACCGCGTGGGTCTATCTCGGAATCGCCGCGATGGACATGTTCATCCTGGTCTCCACGATGACGTCCGGGGACTTCGGCGGCGGCCCCGACCACCACAGCGAGGTCATGGCGACCGTGATGATGCGGAACTTCCAGCTGTACGGGAGGAGCGGCTACGCCTGCGCGATGGGCGTGGTGATGCTCGTCCTCACCCTGATCGTGTCCGTGTTCACGCTGCGTGCCACCCGCCGCGAGCGCATCGAGTTCTGAGCGGGAGAGAAGACGACGATGAGCGCACCCCTCAAGGAGACCCCCGCCGCGAGCGGCACGGTCCCGGCCCAGTCCTCGGTCCGCAAGAACCCGGCCCGCCCCGGCGACCAGCGCAGCGAAGGCGTCGTACTGAACGTCTTCTCGCACGGCTTCCTCGCCCTGTGGGCGCTGCTGATCGTGCTGCCGCTGCTGTGGCTGGTGCTCAGCTCCTTCAAGACCGACGCCCAGATCGGCGGCTCGGCCTTCGGCTGGCCGCAGAACTGGTCGCTGGACGTCTTCTCCCGCGCCTGGGAGAAGGGCATCGGCGACTACTTCCTCAACACCGTCATCGTGCTGGTCTTCTCGGTGCCGCTGACGATGCTGTTCGGCTCGATGGCGGCGTACGTGCTGGCCCGCTACGAGTTCTGGGGCAACCGGTTCCTGTACTTCTTCTTCGTCGCCGGCGCCATGTTCCCCGTGTTCCTGGCGCTGGTGCCGCTGTTCTTCATGGTGCGGCGCCTGGACATGCTGAACACGTACCAGGGCCTGATCCTGGTGTACGTCGCCTACTCGATGCCGTTCACCGTGTTCTTCATGCACTCCTTCTTCCGGACGCTGCCCACGGCCGTCTTCGAGGCGGCGATCCTGGACGGGGCCTCGCACAGCCGGACCTTCTTCCAGGTGATGCTGCCGATGGCGAAGCCGGGTCTGCTGAGCGTCGGCATCTTCAACACCCTGGGCCAGTGGAACCAGTTCATCCTGCCGACGGTCCTCATGCAGCCGCAGAGCGGCGACGACCCCGAGCGCTACGTCCTCACCCAGGGGCTCATCCAGCTCCAGCAGCAGCAGGGCTACGCCTCCGACCTTCCGGTCCTCTTCGCCGGCGTGACCATCGCCATGATCCCGATGCTGGTCGTGTACCTCTCCTTCCAGCGGCAGGTGCAGGCGGGTCTCACGTCGGCGACTCTGAAATGAAGCGCGGGTAGCGCTCCGGAGCCGAGCGTGCGCACGCCGTTCCCCGCCCAGGGAGCGGCGTGCGCCGCTGTGTGCACGTACCCGGATCCGGTTCAACCTCTTGACGGGAGGCGGCCCGAACGGCTCAGCTTAGAGTTCACTAGTTGGACACGGACGGGGCCTCGCCGAAGCGGTCCCGCGCGCAGGAGGTCGTCGTGGAGACTCCGGGGTCGCAGTCGTCGCTGCACCGAGCCAACCTGGAACGGGTGGTCCGGGCCGTTCGGCTGGCCGGATCACTCACCCAGGCCGAGATCGCGAGGACCACGGGTCTGTCCGCGGCGACGGTCTCCAATATCGTCCGGGAGCTCAAGGACGGCGGAACGGTCGAGGTCACACCCACGTCGGCGGGCGGGCGCCGGGCCCGCAGCGTGTCCCTGAGCGGGGACGCCGGCATCGTCATCGGCGTCGACTTCGGCCACGCGCACCTGCGGGTGGCGGTGGGGAACCTCGCCCACCAGGTGCTGGCCGAGGAATCCGAGCCGCTGGACGTGGACGCCTCCTCCACCCAGGGCTTCGACCGCGCGGAAGAGCTGGTCAACCGGCTGATCGCGGCGACCGGCGTCGACCGTTCCAAGGTCGCCGGGGTGGGCCTCGGCGTGCCCGGCCCCATCGACGTCGAGTCCGGCACCCTGGGCTCGACGGCCATCCTGCCGGGCTGGACCGGCACCAGACCCGCCGAGGAGCTGCGCGAGCGGCTCGGCGTGCCCGTGCACGTCGACAACGACGCCAACCTCGGCGCCCTGGGCGAGCTGGTGTGGGGCAGCGGGCGCGGGGTGCGGGACCTGGCGTACATCAAGGTCGCCAGCGGCGTCGGGGCCGGCCTGGTCATCGACGGCAAGATCTACCGGGGGCCCGGCGGCACCGCGGGGGAGATCGGGCACATCACCCTGGACGAGTCCGGCCCGGTGTGCCGCTGCGGCAACCGCGGCTGCCTGGAGACCTTCGCGGCGGCGCGCTACGTGCTGCCGCTGCTGCAGTCCAGTCACGGCACGGATCTGACCATGGAGGGCGTCGTACGCCTGGCCAGGGACGGGGATCCGGGCTGCCGCCGGGTGGTCGCCGACGTCGGCCGGCACATCGGCAGCGGCGTCGCCCAGCTCTGCAACCTCCTGAACCCGAGCCGGGTGGTCCTCGGGGGCGACCTCGCGGAGGCCGGTGAGCTCGTCCTGGGGCCCATCAGGGAGTCCGTGGGGCGCTATGCCATCCCCAGTGCCGCACGCCAACTGAGCGTGCTTCCAGGGGCCCTTGGAGGCCGCGCCGAGGTGCTCGGCGCCCTCGCTCTCGCGCTCAGCGAGATGGGCGATTCGACCCTTTTGGACAGCACTCTGCACGCGGCTGCCCCCGCCTTCACTTAGAGAACGGATGGCACCGTTGCCAACCCGTTAAGGATTTACTTCTTGACGTCGCACGTGTGGCCGAGTTGACTTCCAGCCACCTCGGCCGCAACGTCGCGGCCTCGTCAGGGAGGTTTCTGAAGTGAACACGCGTATGCGTCGCGCCGCTGTTGCCATCGCCGCCGGTGCGATGGCCGTCTCGCTGGCTGCCTGTGGCAGCGCCGAGGAAGCGGACGGCGGCAAGGACACCGCCTCGTCCGCCAAGAAGGGCGACGACATCAAGGTCGGTCTGCTGCTCCCCGAGAACCAGACCGCTCGTTACGAGAAGTTCGACCGCCCGCTGATCGAGCAGAAGATCAAGGAGCTGACGAACGGCAAGGCCAAGGTCGACTACAACAACGCCAAGCAGGACGCGAACCTGCAGGCGCAGCAGGTCGACACCATGATCACCAACAAGGTGGACGTCCTCATCCTGGACGCCGTCGACGCCAAGGCGATCAAGAACTCGGTCCAGAAGGCCGTGGACGCCGGCATCAAGGTCGTCGCGTACGACCGCCTGGCCGAGGGCCCGATCAGCGCCTACACCTCGTTCGACAACGTCGAGGTCGGCAGGACCCAGGGCGCGGCCCTCCTCGAGGCCCTTGGCGACAAGGCCAAGGACGGCCAGATCGTCATGATGAACGGCTCCGTCACCGACCCGAACGCCGCCATGTTCAAGAAGGGCGCGCACGAGGCCCTCGACGGCAAGGTCAAGGTCGGCAAGGAGTACGACACCAAGGAGTGGAAGCCGGAGAACGCCAACGCCAACATGGAGGCGGCGATCTCGGCCCTCGGCAAGAAGAAGATCGTCGGCGTCTACTCCGCCAACGACGGCATGGCGGGCGGCATCATCACCGCCCTGAAGGCCGCCGGCATCAAGGTCCCGGTCACCGGCCAGGACGCCGAACTCGCCGCCGTGCAGCGCATCATCGCCGGTGAGCAGTTCATGAGCGTCTACAAGCCGTACGCCCCCGAGGCCAGCGCCGCCGCCGAGATGGCCGTCGCGCTCGCCCAGGGCAAGTCGCTCGACTCCATCGCCAAGGACAAGGTCGACAGCGACAGCCAGAAGGCCGTCCCGTCCGTCCTCGTCCCGGTCACCTCGCTGACGAAGGCCAACGTCAACGACACCGTCATCAAGGACGGCGTCTACACCGCCGACGAGATCTGCACCGGCAAGTTCAAGGCCGCGTGCGACGAGCTCAAGATCGGCTAGTCGAGTCCCCTCGCGTGTGCGGGAGTTCGTCACCGGATTCCCGCACGGGGCATGACTGCTCTCGACTCCTCCGGCGCCCCGCGCATCATTCAGCCCCGCAAGCTCGGCGCGGGGCGCCGGACGGATCCCCCCAACTCTCTCTGCACAACCCTTCCGCCGGGTCAGGCGGCGAAGGAGATGGTTCACGTGTCCGCTACGCCCGTGCTGGCGTTGCGCGGGGTCTCCAAGCGGTTCGGTGCCGTTCAGGCGCTCACCGACGTAGAGCTTGAGGTCCACGCCGGTGAAGTGGTCGCCCTGGTGGGCGACAACGGCGCCGGAAAGTCCACGCTGGTCAAGACGATCGCCGGCGTGCACCCCATCGATGAAGGCGTCATCGAATGGGAAGGCAAGGCCGTGTCGATCAACCGGCCGCACGACGCCCAGGCCCTCGGCATCGCGACGGTGTACCAGGACCTCGCGCTGTGCGACAACATCGACGTCGTAGGCAACCTCTTCCTGGGCCGCGAGCTGAAGAAGCGCGGCATCCTGGACGAGGTCGAGATGGAGCGCCGCTCGCGCGAGCTGCTCCAGACCCTCTCGATCCGCATCCCCAGCGTGCGCATCCCGATCGCCTCGCTCTCCGGCGGTCAGCGCCAGACCGTGGCCATCGCCCGCTCCATGCTCGGCGAGCCCAAGCTGGTCATCCTCGACGAGCCCACCGCGGCCCTCGGTGTCGAGCAGACCGCCCAGGTCCTCGACCTGGTCGAGCGGCTCCGCGAGCGCGGCCACGCCGTCATCCTCATCAGCCACAACATGGCCGACGTCAAGGCCGTCGCGGACAAGGTCGCCGTGCTGCGCCTCGGTCAGAACAACGGCGTCTTCGAGGTCAAGACGACCTCGCAGGAGGAGATCATCTCCGCCATCACCGGCGCCACCGACAACGCCGTGACCCGCCGTGCGGCGCGCACGAACGGGGAGGTTTCCAAGTGAGCACCGACAAGACCTCCACCGCGGCCACCGACGAGCACGAGGTCGTCAACCCCGAGGCCGCCGCTGCCGCGGTGACCGCGGTCGACCCCCGCCTGCTCGTGCAGGAGCAGGGCCTCGCCGGCTACATCGGCGAGTTCCGGCGCAAGATAAAGGCCGGTGAGCTCGGCTCCCTGCCGGTCATCCTCGGCCTGGTCGCCATCTGCATCATCTTCCAGAGCCTGAACTCCGCGTTCCTGTCGGCGCAGAACATCAACGACATCACCGTCACGATGGTCGGCACCGGCATGATCTCGGTCGGCATCGTCTTCGTGCTGCTGCTCGGTGAGATCGACCTGTCCGTCGGCTCCGTCAGCGGTGCCTCCAGCGCCATCGCCGCCGTCCTCGCGGTGAACCAGGGCTGGCCCGAGTGGGCGGCCGTGCTCTTCGCGATCGCGTGCGGTGCCGCCATCGGCGCCCTGCACGGCTTCTTCTTCGCGGTGCTGGGCGCCCCCGCCTTCGCCGTGACCCTGGCCGGTCTGCTCTTCTGGCTCGGCTTCATGCTCCAGACGCTGGGCGAGAACGGCACGATCAACCTCGACAGCGACGGCCTGATCGGCAAGCTCACCACGTACTTCTTCTCGGACGTGGCGGCCGCCTACGGTCTGGCGGCGGTCGTGACGGCGCTGTTCTTCCTCAGCTCCTTCCTCGGCAACCGCCGCCGCGAGGCCGCGGGCATCCCGTTCCGCCCGCTGAGCGACACGATCCTGCGGACCGCCCTGCTGGGCATCGTCTCCTTCGCCGCGGCGATCATGTACAACCAGTACAAGGGCCTGCCGCTGGCCACGGTCATCTTCCTGGTGTTCCTGGTCGGCACGGACTTCCTGCTCCGCCGCACGTCGTACGGCCGCAAGGTGTTCGCGCTCGGTGGCAGCGTCGAGGCCTCCCGCCGTGCCGGCATCAACGTCACCGCGGTGCGTATCTCGGTGTTCGCGATCTCCGGTGGCTTCGCGGCGATCGGCGGCCTCTTCCTGGCCTCCAAGATCGCCTCCGCCAACCAGAGCGCCGGTACCGGTGACTTGCTGATGAACGCCATCGCGGCGGCCGTCATCGGTGGCACGTCCCTCTTCGGTGGCCGTGGCCGCACCTGGAACGCCCTCCTGGGTGTCCTGGTCATCGTCTCCATCCAGTACGGCCTCCAGCTGGAGTCCATCGCCGAACCGGTGAAGTACATGATCACCGCCGGCGTTCTGCTCACCACGGTCGTGATCGACTCGATCACCCGCAAGACGCAGAAGACCGCCGGGCGCGCGTAGCGCGCAGCGCGGTAGCGCCCTGGGGGCGCGGGTGAACTGGCGTGTGCCGGTCCGTTGTGGCCGGTCACGCCGTTCCCCGCGCCCCCTTCGGCATACCGTGACACGGGCAGAGCCGATCGCGTGACGTACGACTCCTGGGCCGGGAACCTTCCGCCGGAGCGGAACATTAGACTCGACAAGCCCGGCAACAGCTCGACAGCTCTACAGCAAGGAGGCACGGGTGCCGCTGCTGACCCGCATCACGGGACCGCGCGATCTGGACCGGCTCACCCCTGAGCAGCTGGTCCAGCTGGCAGAGGAGATCCGGACCTTCCTCGTCGAGGCCGTTTCCAAGACCGGCGGCCACCTCGGCCCCAACCTCGGCGTGGTCGAGCTGACCATCGCCCTGCACCGGGTGTTCGAGTCGCCGAAGGACAAGGTCCTCTGGGACACCGGCCACCAGTCCTACGTGCACAAGCTGCTCACCGGCCGCCAGGACTTCAGCCGGCTGAAGATGAAGGGCGGCCTGTCCGGCTACCCCTCGCAGGCCGAGTCCGAGCACGACGTCATCGAGAACTCGCACGCCTCGACCGTCCTCGGCTGGGCCGACGGCCTCGCCAAGGCCAACCAGCTCAGGAAGCGCGACGACCACGTCGTCGCCGTCATCGGCGACGGAGCCCTGACCGGCGGCATGGCCTGGGAGGCGCTGAACAACATCGCCGAGGCCAAGGACCGCCCGCTCGTCATCGTCGTCAACGACAACGAGCGCTCCTACGCGCCCACCATCGGCGGCCTCGCCAACCACCTGGCGACGCTGCGCACCACCGACGGCTACGAGCGCTTCCTGACCCGCACCAAGGAGATCCTCGACCGCACCCCGGTCGTCGGCAGGCCGCTCTACGAGACCCTGCACGGCGCCAAGAAGGGCCTGAAGGACTTCATCGCCCCGCAGGGCATGTTCGAGGACCTGGGCCTGAAGTACGTCGGCCCGATCGACGGCCACGACATCGAGGCCCTGGAGTCGGCCCTCGCCCGCGCCAAGCGCTTCGGCGGCCCGGTCATCGTGCACTGCCTCACCGAGAAGGGCCGCGGCTACCAGCCCGCCCTCCAGGACGAGGCCGACCGCTTCCACGCCGTCGGCAAGATCCACCCCGACACCGGACTGCCGATCGCCTCCTCCGGCGCCGACTGGACGTCCGTGTTCGGCGAGGAGATGGTCAAGCTCGGCGAGGAGCGCGACGACATCGTCGCCATCACCGCGGCCATGCTCCAGCCGGTCGGCCTGGACAAGTTCGCCAAGAGGTTCCCCGAACGGGTCTACGACGTCGGCATCGCCGAGCAGCACGGCGCGGTCTCCGCGGCCGGCCTCGCCACCGGCGGGGTGCACCCCGTCTTCGCCGTCTACGCCACCTTCCTCAACCGCGCCTTCGACCAGGTCCTCATGGACGTCGCCCTGCACAAGTGCGGGGTCACCTTCGTGCTCGACCGGGCCGGCGTCACCGGCACCGACGGCGCCTCCCACAACGGCATGTGGGACATGTCGATCCTCCAGGTCGTCCCGGGCCTGAGGCTCGCCGCCCCACGTGACGCCGACCAGGTGCGCGCCCAGCTGCGCGAGGCCGTCCAGGTCGAGGATGCCCCGACCGTCGTCCGCTTCTCCAAGGGCGCCGTCGGCCCGGCCGTGCCCGCCGTGGGGCGCGTCGGCGGCATGGACGTGCTGCGCGAGCCCGGCACCGACCGCCCGGACGTCCTGCTGGTCTCCGTGGGCGCCCTCGCGCCGATGTGCCTGGAGATCGCCGGTCTGCTCGACAAGCAGGGCATCTCCACCACCGTCGTCGACCCGCGCTGGGTCAAGCCCGTCGACGAGGCCATGGCCCCGCTCGCCGAGCGGCACCGCGTGGTCGTCACCGTCGAGGACAACAGCCGCGTCGGCGGGGTCGGCTCGGCCGTCGCCCAGGCCCTGCGGGACGCGGGCGTCGACGTCCCGCTGCGCGACTTCGGCATCCCGCCGCGCTTCCTCGACCACGCCTCGCGCGCCGAGGTCATGGCGGAGATCGGTCTGACCGCCCCCGACATCGCCCGCCAGGTCACCGGCCTGGTCTCCAAGCTCGACGGCCGGTTCGACCGCGCCGCGGCCGAGACCGACGCCGTGGAGCCCGCGCGCGACTGACGGGTCCTCACAGGTCCGAACGGGCCGGTTTCGCCGCCGACACGAGTGGTGAAACCGGCCCATCTGTGTGAAATTGCTCGCGCCGGGGCAGGCGTACCACGCCCCCTCTCGATCATGTCGGGGACGACAAGCGTGGGAGGTAAGACCGTGAGCAGCACACTCTTCCGGACGAAGAGAGTCGAGCAGTCCATCCGCGACACCGAGGAACCCGAGCACGCGCTCAAGAAGTCCTTGTCCGCGCTGGACCTGACCGTCTTCGGTGTCGGCGTCATCATCGGTACGGGCATCTTCGTGCTCACCGGTACCGTCGCCAAGGACAACGCCGGGCCGGCGGTGGCCCTGGCGTTCGTCGTCTCCGGCATCGCCTGCGCGCTGGCCGCCCTGTGCTATGCCGAGTTCGCGTCCACCCTCCCCGTCGCCGGTTCGGCGTACACCTTCTCGTACGCCTCCCTCGGGGAGCTGCCCGCCTGGATCATCGGCTGGGACCTGGTCCTGGAGTTCGCGCTCGGCACGGCGGTGGTGGCCGTCGGCTGGTCCGGCTACATCCAGTCCCTGATGGACAACGCGGGCTGGGACATGCCGGCGGCGCTCGGCAGCAGGGAGGGCGCCGACGGCTTCGGCTTCGACATCCTGGCCGCCGCGCTCGTCCTCGTCCTGACCGTCATCCTCGTCATCGGCATGAAGCTGTCGGCGCGGATCACGTCCCTGGTGGTGGCGATCAAGCTGGCCGTCGTCCTGACGGTGATCATCGCGGGCGCGTTCCTGATCAACGCCGACAACTACGACCCGTTCATCCCGAAGAGCCAGACCGTGGAGGCCGAGGGCAGTCTCCAGGCACCACTGATCCAGCTCATGTTCGGCTGGGCGCCGTCGAACTTCGGCGTCATGGGCATCTTCACCGCGGCCTCCGTCGTCTTCTTCGCCTTCATCGGCTTCGACGTCGTCGCGACGGCCGCCGAGGAGACCAAGAACCCGCAGCGCGACATGCCGCGCGGCATCCTCGGCTCCCTCGTCATCTGCACCACCCTGTACGTCCTCGTGTCGATCGTCGTCACGGGCATGCAGAACTACACCAAGCTCTCCGTGGACGCGCCGCTCGCCGACGCGTTCAAGGACACCGGGCACCCCTGGTACGCGGGCTTCATCAGCTTCGGCGCCGCGGTCGGCCTGACGACGGTCTGCATGATCCTGCTGCTGGGCCAGACCCGGGTGTTCTTCGCCATGAGCCGCGACGGACTGCTGCCCCGCTTCTTCTCGCACGTCCACCCGCGCTTCAAGACCCCGCACCGCCCGACGATCCTGCTGGGCGTGCTCATCGCGATCCTCGCGGGCTTCACACCCCTGACGGAACTGGCCGCGCTGGTGAACATCGGCACGCTGTTCGCCTTCGTGGTCGTCGCCATCGGCGTGATCATCCTCCGCAAGACCCGCCCCGACCTGCCCCGGTCCTTCCGCACCCCCTGGGTGCCGGTCCTGCCGATCCTGTCGGTGTGCGCCTCGCTGTGGCTGATGATCAACCTGCCCGCCGAGACCTGGGTCCGGTTCGCCATCTGGATGGTCGTCGGCTTCGCCGTCTACTTCCTCTACGGCCGTACCCACAGCCGTCTCGCCCGCGGCGAGGAGGAACCCGCGGCCGACGTGAAGTAGGGGAGGGCGGTACTCCGTCCGGGGCCGCGTACGGCCCGGCTACGGCCGGACCGTACGCGGCCCCGTCACGTCCGCCCCCGACGCCCGCACCCGCTCCCGCAGTTCCCGGTCGGCCGTCACCACCAGCGCGGGCCGCCCGGCCGCCCGCTCCACCAGGGCGACGATGTGGTCGTCCCCGCTCCCGGCCGCGGACTCCACCCGCACGCCCGGCACGCTCTCCACGCCCCGGGCGGCCCCCTCCACCACCAGCACGATCTCCACCGGCCCGGCGTGCCCCGGCACGCCGTCCGCCGCCAGCCGGTCCCGCAGCCGTTCCGCGGCGCCCCGGCGGTCCCGCCACCAGCCGTCGGGCACCGACCCGACGACGTTCGCGGCGTCGACGATCACGAGCAGGGGAGGGGCGTCGTCCATGGTGCCCAGGGTCGCACGGCACCCGGCCGCTACTCGCCCTCCTCGCCCGGGAAGCTCGCGAAGTACGCCGCCGCCATGTCCTCGTCGCCGTGCCCCTGTGCCTCCGCCCGGGCGAACCGCTCCGCGCTCGCCGCCGCCACGTCCAGCCGGGCGCCGTGTCGCTCGCCCGCCTCCACGATGAGCCGGGCGTCCTTCGCCGCCGTGTGGACGGCGAAGGCGGCCGGGGTCAGATCCCCGTTCAGGACCAGCCCCGCCTTCGCCCGCAGGTACCCCATGTCGAGCGGGCCGCCGTCGATCACCTCGAAGAACCGCGCCGGGTCCACCCCGAGGGCCTTGGCCAGCGCCAGTACCTCCCCGGCGGCGTTCGTCACCGCCAGCACCCAGCTGTTGGCGACCAGCTTCAGCCGGGTCGCCGTGCCCGCCCCGCCGTCCTCGCCGGTCCACACCGTCCGGGACCCCACAGCGTCGAACACGGTCCGCACGACCGGCCGGCTCTCGTTCGGGCCTGCCGCCAGCACGGTGAGCGTGCCCGCCTCGGCGGGCTGCCGGGTGCCGAGCACCGGGGCGTCGTAGAAGACGAGGCCGTGGTCGCGCGCGAAGCCGGCCAGCTCGGCGATCCCCTCCAGACCCGCGGTCGTCGACTGCACCCACACCGCCCCGGCGCGCAGGGCCGGCGCCGCCTCCCGCATGACCTCCATGGTCGCGGGACCGTCGTACAGCATGGTGAGGACGACATCGGCGTCCTGGACCGCCTCGGCGGGCGTCCCGGTCACCAGGGCGCCGTCGGCGGCCAGCGGCTCGGCCTTGCCCCGGGTCCGGTTCCAGACCCGGACGGTGTGCCCGGCCTTCACGAGGTTGCGGGCCATCGCGGCCCCCATGATCCCGGTGCCCAGGACGCTCACGGTGAACTTGTCGGTCATTGGGTCGACTTCCTGTCTCGGTACGGAGGTGCCGTGTTCCAGCTTGCCCGGGGGCGGCGCGTTCCGCCGCGCCGCACCCGCATAGGGTGAAACGGTGAACGGCGACTGGCTCATCCGCGGCCGTGACGGCCGCCTCAGTGTCTATCTGCCGACCGACGAGGCCGTCCTGTGCCGGGCGGAACGGGGGCCGGGCGGCCCCTGGGGTCCCGCACGCCGGATCGGCGGCGAGCAGAAACTCCGCCCAGGACCCGCCCTCGGGCACGGCCCCGACGCCTACACCCATCTGGCCGCCTGGCGTCCCACCAAGCCGGGGGAGTCGGGCCTCGTGCACTCCACGCACTTCAGGCCCCGGCTGGCCGCGCTCGACTGGGTCCCCATCGGCCATCCCGACGGCAGCGGCGACCGTACGGGCCTGCCCGCCGTCACCGTCGACGCGCAGGGCCGCGCCCATGTGTTCGTCCGCAACAAGACGGGCGGCGTGAGCATGCGCGGGCAGAAGCAGGCGGGCGGCTGGGGCGCCTGGCACGACCTCAAGGGCCGGGACGTCCACGAGCAACTGGCCGCCGTGGTGGGGGAGTCCGGGATGGTCGAGCTGTACGCGGCCGTCTCGGGAGCGCTGCTGCACTGGCGACAGGAGGAGTCGGGCGCCGTCCCCGTCCTCCAGGAGGCGCTGGAGACCTCCGTCCGGCCCGGCACCCTGTACGCCCTGGCGACCTCCGCGGAACACACCACGCTGTACTACGCCGAGGACTCCGGGGACCTGTGCGCCTGGCGCCCCGGCGCCAAACCGGTCACCGTCCTGCCGTCGGCCGGACCCGGCCCGGTGTCCGCGGTCCGCTGCGCGCTCGACGGCCACGACTGCACGGTCCTCGCCCAGCGCTCGGCGAGCGGCCGTGTCGCCTTCGCCGCGTACCCGACGGAACAGGAGTCCGCGGGGGCGTGGTGGACGGAGTCGGGACCCCAGCTGCCGGCCGACGCGGTGGTGGCGCTGGCGCTGGACGAGGAGGAGGAGATCGTGGCGGCGACCCTGTCACCGTCGACGGGCCATCTCCTGCTGACGCGCCGCAAGGACGAACCGGGGCTGGCACTCGAAGCCTGGCGGCAGGTCTGAAGGCGCCCCATGGGCGGGGCCGACTCCTGGCGGGCGGCCGCCGGTCGTGTGGGGTTGTCCGCGCAGTTACCCGCGCCCCTGACAAGACGCCGGTGCCCCGTACACCAACAGGCGTACGGGGCACCGGCGTTCACAGCGGAGCGGTTACGCGGGGACGCTGGCCACGCCCGGCGCCAGGAACCTCTTGCCGTTCACGCGCTCGGAGACGCCCTCGCGGTCCAGGTACGGCGTGATGCCGCCCAGGTGGAAGGGCCAGCCGGCGCCCGTGATCAGGCACAGGTCGATGTCCTGGGCCTCGGCGACGACGCCCTCGTCGAGCATGAGCCCGATCTCCTGGGCGACGGCGTCCAGGACGCGGTCGCGGACCTGCTCCTCCGTCAGGACGACGTCGCCCTGCTTCAGCAGCGCGGCGACCTCCGGGTCCAGCTCCGGCTTGCCGGAGTCGTAGACGTAGAAGCCGCGCTTGCCCGCCTTGACGACGGCCGCGAGGTTCGGGGAGACCGTGAAGCGGTCCGGGAAGGCCCGGTTGAGGGTCTCCGAGACGTGCAGACCGATCGCGGGGCCGACCAGCTCCAGCAGGACCAGCGGGGACATCGGCAGGCCGAGCGGCTCCACCGCCTTCTCCGCGACCTCGACCGGCGTGCCCTCGTCGATGACGTTCTGGATCTCGCCCATGAAGCGGGTGAGGATGCGGTTCACGACGAACGCCGGGGCGTCCTTCGTCAGGACCGCGGTCTTCTTCAGCTTCTTGGCGACGGCGAACGCCGTGGCCAGCGAGGCGTCGTCGGTCTTCTCGCCGCGGACGATCTCCAGCAGCGGCAGCACCGCGACCGGGTTGAAGAAGTGGAAGCCGACGACCCGCTCGGGGTGCTTCAGCTTCGACGCCATCTCCGAGACGGAGAGGGACGAGGTGTTGGTCGCGAAGATGGCGTGCGCCGGGGCGACCGCCTCGACCTCCGCGAACACCTGCTGCTTGACACCGATCTCCTCGAACACGGCCTCGATGACGAAGTCCGCGTCGGAGAAGCCCTCCGCCTTGTCCAGGACACCCGTCACCAGCGCCTTGAGGCGGTTGGCCTTGTCCTGGTTGATCCGGCCCTTGCCGAGCAGCTTGTCGATCTCGGCGTGGACGTAGCCCACACCCTTGTCGACACGCTCCTGGTCGATGTCCGTGAGGACGACCGGGACCTCGAGGCGGCGCAGGAACAGCAGCGCGAGCTGGGAGGCCATCAGACCGGCGCCGACGACACCGACCTTGGTGACCGGACGCGCCAGGTTCTTGTCCGGGGCGCCGGCCGGGCGCTTGCCGCGCTTCTGCACCAGGTTGAAGGCGTAGATGCCGGAGCGCAGCTCGCCGCCCATGATCAGGTCGGCGAGCGCCTGGTCCTCGGCGTCGTAGCCCTTCTGCAGGTCGCCGTCCTTGGCGGCGGCGATGATGTCCAGGGCGCGGTAGGCGGCCGGGGCCGCGCCGTGCACCTTGGAGTCCGCCACGAACCGGCCCTTGGCGACGGCCTGGTCCCAGGCCTCACCGCGGTCGATCACCGGACGCTCGACCCTGATCTCGCCCTTGAGGACGGACGCGGTCCAGATCAGCGACTGCTCCAGGAAGTCCGCGCCCTCGAACAGCGCGTCCGCGATGCCGAGTTCGTAGACCTGCTTGCCCTTGAGCTGCCGGTTCTGGTTGAGGCTGTTCTCGATGATCACCGAGACGGCCTTCTCCGCGCCGATCAGGTTCGGCAGCAGGGTGCAGCCGCCCCAGCCCGGCACCAGGCCGAGGAAGACCTCGGGCAGGGAGAACGCGGGGAGCGCCGCGGACACCGTGCGGTAGGTGCAGTGCAGACCGATCTCCACGCCACCGCCCATGGCGGCGCCGTTGTAGTACGCGAAGGTCGGCACGGCCAGCTGCGACAGCCGCTTGAAGACGTCGTGGCCGCCCTTGCCGATGGCCAGCGCGTCCTTGTGCTCCTTCAGCAGCTCGACGCCCTTGAGGTCGGCGCCGACCGCGAAGATGAACGGCTTGCCGGTGACGCCGACGCCGACGATGTCGCCGTCCGCGGCCTCCTTCTCGACCTGGTCGATCGCGGCGTCGATGTTCGCCAGCGACTGCGGGCCGAGCGTGGTCGGCTTGGTGTGGTCGTGGCCGTTGTCCAGGCTGATCAGGGCGAAGCGCCCGGCGCCCAGCGGCAGGTCGAAGTGGCGTACGTGCGCCTGGGTGACGACCTCACCCGGGAACAGCTCGGCCGCACCCTTCAGAAGCTCAGCGGTGGTGCTCACTTGTCCCCCTCGAAGTGCGGGTTCTCCCAGATGACCGTCGCGCCCATGCCGAAGCCGACGCACATGGTGGTCAGGCCGTAGCGGACGTGCGGCTGCTCCTCGAACTGGCGGGCCAGCTGCGTCATCAGACGGACGCCGGAGGAGGCCAGCGGGTGACCGAAGGCGATGGCGCCGCCGTACTGGTTGACGCGGGCGTCGTCGTCGGCGATGCCGTAGTGCTCCAGGAAGGCCAGCACCTGCACGGCGAAGGCCTCGTTGATCTCGAACAGGCCGATGTCGTCGATGGACAGGCCCGCCTGCGCGAGGGCCTTCTCGGTGGCCGGGATCGGGCCGTAGCCCATGACCTCCGGCTCCACACCCGCGAAGGAGTAGGAGACGAGGCGCATCTTCACCGGCAGGTCGTGCTCGCGGGCGAAGTCCTCGGAGGCGATGAGGGAGGCGGTGGCGCCGTCGTTCAGACCGGCCGCGTTGCCGGCGGTGACCCGGCCGTGCACGCGGAACGGGGTCTTCAGACCGGACAGGTTCTCCAGGGTGGTGCCCGGGCGCATCGGCTCGTCGGCGGTGACCAGGCCCCAGCCGGTCTCGCCGGCCTCGGCGTTGGTGCGGCGCACCGAGATCGGCACCAGGTCGGCCTGGATCTTGCCGTTGGCGTACGCCTTGGCGGCCTTCTCCTGGGAGCGCACGGCGTACTCGTCGGCGCGCTGCTTGGTGATCGTCGGGTAGCGGTCGTGCAGGTTCTCGGCGGTCATGCCCATGAACAGGGCGGACTCGTCGACCAGCTTCTCGCTGACGAAGCGCGGGTTGGGGTCGACGCCCTCACCCATGGGGTGGCGGCCCATGTGCTCGACACCACCGGCGATGGCGATGTCGTAGGCACCGAAGGCGACCGAACCGGCGACCGTGGTGACGGCGGTCAGGGCGCCGGCGCACATACGGTCGATGGAGTAGCCGGGCACCGACTGCGGCAGACCCGCGAGGATGCCGGCCGTGCGGCCGATGGTCAGGCCCTGGTCGCCGATCTGCGTGGTCGCGGCGATGGCGACCTCGTCGATCTTCTTCGGGTCGAGACCGGGGTTGCGGCGCAGCAGCTCCCGGATCGCCTTCACGACGAGGTCGTCGGCGCGGGTCTCGTGGTAGATGCCCTTCGGGCCCGCCTTGCCGAACGGGGTGCGGACGCCGTCGACGAAGACGACGTCCCTGACGGTACGAGGCACGATGGCTCTCCTCCAGGGTGCGGGATGGCACTACTGCTGCGCGACGCGCTGAGCGCGCGCTCAGGACTCATGCTACTTATGAGTAACGTAGCTGCACAGTCCTGGCGTGGGGAGCGGCGAAGGTCACACTGCCGGTCGGGGGGGGGGGGGGGGGGCGGGGGCAGCGCGCCGAGCGCCCGCCCCCCCCCGCCCCCCGCCGCAAAGATCTGGGAGAACAGCCCCCCCACCCCCCCCCCCCCCCCCCCCCC
>NZ_JBHWJK010000030.1:0-84795 GCF_042731455.1 Streptomyces sp. NPDC059852
ACTTTTGGCACGCTGTTGAGTTCTCAAGGAACGGACGCTTCCTTTGTACTCACCCTCTCGGGCTTTCCTCCGGGCGCTTCCCTTCGGTCTTGCGTCTCCGACTCTATCAGATCCTTTTCGATCCGATTCCCTGTCGGCGGGATTGCCGAGGGCCTCTGGCTTTCGCCTGTCGGCCTTTCGACATTCACTACGTTAGCCGATTCCCCCGCCCGATTCATAATCGAGCTCCCCGGAATCGAATTCGGGCATACGGGGACGCCAGAATCGACCCCGTTCAAGGGGTTGTACTAGGTAGTGGGTTGGCCGCTACGGCTGCTGACTTCGCAGTACCCGCTTCAGCGGCTTGGGCTACGTTACGCGACCCGCCATGGCGCGTCAACTCGGTTCGGTGGACGGCTTGGCCCTGGGGCTCAGCCGGTACGCCGAGACCGTCGGGTCGCCGGCCACGTAGAAGCGGTGCTGCCAGTCGTGGGCCTTGCTCACCCCGACCCGGGGGCCGACTCGGACGAGGTCGCCGGGCACCGGTTCTCCCCGGGACAGCGTGACCGAGGTGCCGGTCAGGAGGTTCGCGCCGTCGTGCGCCGCCGTGATGCCGAGCGCCTGGCAGAAGTTGCCGGGGCCCCGGGCGAGACGGGCGTCCTCCACCTTCGGCCCTCGGCGTTCGCGGGCCAGGTCCTCGCCCTCGATGACGCGGCCGGCGCGGATGAGGACGGCCGAGGCGATGCCGTCGGTGCCCGTGACGATGTTCGCGCACCAGTGGAGACCGTGGGACCGGTAGACGTACAGGTGTCCCGCCGGTCCGAACATGACGGCGTTGCGGGCTGTCATGCCCCGGTAGGCGTGCGAGGCGGGGTCCGCCGCGCCGGAGTACGCCTCCGTCTCCGTGATGGCGATGCTGACGGTGCCCTCGGCGGTCCTGTGGGTGAGGACCGCGCCGAGCAGCCTGGGGGCGACCTCCTCGGCGGGGTGGGCCAGGTCTTCGACGTTCATACCGGCCGCCGGTCGGTGCGGGGCCGGGACGGGGGCGTACGGTCGGGGGTCACGATCATGCCGTCCGAGCGTAGTGGAGACGGCGTGGTCGCCACGGGGTGGTCTGGGAGCGCACGCCTTGTCAGGGTGGATCGCGGAACCGGCCACGGCCGGATCGCGTTTGTACGGATCAGGGATCCACTCTGAGTTGAGGAGAGTCATGGCGTTCAAGAAGCTGCTCGCGAGCCTGGGGGCCGGCGGTGCTTCGGTCGAGACGGTGCTGACCGAGGTCAACGTCGTCCCGGGCGGTGTCGTCCAGGGCGAGGTGCGGATTCAGGGCGGGTCCGTGAACCAGGACATCGAGGGTCTGGCCGTCGGCCTGCAGGCGCGGGTCGAGGTCGAGTCGCAGGACTCGGAGTACAAGCAGGACATCGAGTTCACGAAGGTGCGGCTGGGAGGGGCGTTCGAGCTGCAGGCCGGTGCGGTGCACGCGGTGCCGTTCGGGCTGGAGATCCCGTGGGAGACGCCGATCACCATGATCGACGGGCAGGCCCTGCGCGGCATGAACATCGGTGTGTCGACGGAGCTGGCGATCGCGCGTGCCGTGGACTCCGGCGACCTGGACCCGATCAACGTGCACCCGCTGCCCGCGCAGAAGGCGATCCTCGACGCGTTCATCCAGCTCGGGTTCCGCTTCAAGAACGCGGACATGGAGCGCGGTCACATCCGCGGTACGCGGCAGAAGCTGCCCTTCTACCAGGAGATCGAGTTCTTCCCGCCGCAGCAGTACCGCGGTCTGAACCAGGTCGAGCTGAGCTTCGTCGCGGACGCGAACGCGATGGACGTCGTGCTGGAGATGGACAAGAGGCCGGGCCTCTTCAGCGAGGGCAGCGACACCTTCCGTTCCTTCCAGGTGGGTCTGGACGACTTCCACACGACCGACTGGGCGGCGTACCTCAACCAGTGGCTGTCCGAGGTCGGCAGCAAGCGCAACTGGTTCTAGGCTCGGAACTGCTGATTCCACTGTTTCGTCAGGAGGTATCGAAGTGTCCGAGCTCAAGCGGCGGCCGCTCCCCCACGACTTCCATCCGCCCGTGCCGTCCTTCACGGTCACGAGTGAGGACGTCCAGGACGGCGGGACCCTGAAGGACGCCCAGGTCCACGCGGCGGGCGACACGTCGCCGCAGCTGCGCTGGGAGGGCTTCCCGGAGGGCACCAAGAGCTTCGCCGTGACGTGCTACGACCCGGACGCCCCCACGGGGAGCGGGTTCTGGCACTGGGTGCTCTTCGACATCCCGGCTTCGGTGACCGAGCTGCCGGCGGGTGCGGGCGGCGGCTCGTTCGAGGGGCTGCCGGAGGGCGCCGTGCACGTGCGGAACGACTACGGGTCGAAGGACTTCGGAGGGGCGGCGCCGCCGCCCGGGGACGGGCCGCACCGGTACGTGTTCACGGTGTACGCCGTGGACCAGGAGAAGCTCGGTCCGGACTCGGACGCCAGCCCGGCCGCCGTCGGGTTCAATCTGCGGTTCCACACGCTCGCGCGGGCGCACCTGATCGCCGAGTACGAGGTGCCCGCGGAATCCTGACGTTCATGGAACGTTTGCCCGCCCCCGGTCATGGAAGTGATCGGGGGCGGGCACTTTTTATTTCGTTGTCCATCTCGGCGTGCCCGGCCAGAGTTGATCCCAGCCCGCCAGGGGGTGGGCGGTGTGCACGGGAGGTGGGCTGCAATGCGGGAGACGCTGGTACTGAACGCGAGCTTCGAGCCGCTGTCGACGGTGACGTTGAACCGAGCCGTCGTGCTGGTGCTCCAGGACAAGGCCGTCGTCGAGCAGGCCCACCCCGAACTGCGCATGCGCGGATCCGCGGTGGACATACCGGCGCCGCGGGTGATCAGGCTGTGCCGGTACGTGAGGGTGCCGTTCCGAAGACAAGCGCCGTGGTCGAGGCGGGGTGTGCTGGTCAGGGACCGGCACCGGTGCGCGTACTGCGGCCGCAGGGCGACGACCGTGGACCACGTGGTGCCGCGGTCGCACGGCGGGCAGGACACCTGGCTGAACACGGTCGCCTCATGCGCGGAGGACAATCACCGCAAGGCCGACCGGACGCCTGAGCAGGCGGGGATGCCGTTGCTGCGGGAGCCGTTCGAGCCCACTCCCGCCGACGCGATGCTGCTGGCGCTGGGGGTCGACGAGTTCGCGGCTCTGCCGGACTGGCTGGGGATGGACGCGGCGTAGCCGGCCGTCGTTCGCCCGTGGGCGGCAGAAGGGGCCCGGCTTCCTCGAGAAGTCGGGCCCTTTCGACGTACCGCGGCAACCGCCTCAGTCGATGGACGGCTTCTCTCGGCGTTCCGTCGCCTGGCCGGGGATGCCCGTCGATCCGCCGTTGCCCGAACCGCCGCCCAGGCCGCCGAAGTTGCCCATCGCGCCCGACAGGCCCTTGAGGGCGTCGCCGATCTCGCTGGGGACGATCCAGAGCTTGTTGGCGTCGCCCTCGGCGATCTTCGGGAGCATCTGGAGGTACTGGTAGGAGAGCAGCTTCTGGTCGGGGTCGCCGGCGTGGATGGCCTCGAAGACGGTACGGACCGCCTGGGCCTCGCCCTCCGCGCGCAGGGCGGCCGCCTTGGCCTCGCCCTCGGCGCGCAGGATCTGGGACTGCTTCTCACCTTCGGCGGTGAGGATGGCGGCCTGGCGCGTACCTTCGGCGGTGAGGATCGCGGCGCGCTTGTCACGGTCGGCGCGCATCTGCTTCTCCATCGAGTCCTGGATGGAGGTGGGCGGTTCGATGGCCTTCAGCTCGACACGGTTGACGCGGATGCCCCACTTGCCGGTGGCCTCGTCGAGGACGCCGCGCAGGGCCGCGTTGATCTCCTCACGGGAGGTCAGGGTCCGCTCCAGGTCCATGCCGCCGATGATGTTGCGGAGCGTGGTGACGGTGAGCTGCTCGATCGCCTGGATGTAGCTGGCGACCTCGTAGGTGGCGGCCCGGGCGTCGGTCACCTGGTAGTAGATGACGGTGTCGATGTTCACGACCAGGTTGTCCTGGGTGATCACCGGCTGCGGCGGGAACGGCACGACCTGTTCGCGCAGGTCGATGCGGTTGCGGATGGTGTCGATGAACGGGACCACGATGTTGAGGCCCGCGTTCAGTGTCCGCGTGTAACGGCCGAAGCGCTCGACGATGGCCGCGCTCGCCTGCGGGATGACCTGGATCGTCTTGATCAGGGCGATGAAGACCAACACCACCAGAATGACCAGGACGATGATGACCGGTTCCATCGTCGTTTCCCCGTACCCCTTCTCCACTGCGGCAACTGCGCCAACTTCGGAAGACCTTGCGGCTGTTGAAGATCTTGCTGACGAGTCTGACAGACCCTCGCGTGCCTCGTGAGGGCTTCGCGTCACTTGCGTCGTACGAGGTCACATGACGATGGCCGTGGCCCCCTCGATGTCCACGACGTCCACTTCCTGGCCCACTTCGTAGGTGCGGCCGGTCTCGAGCGCGCGGGCCGACCAGACCTCGCCGGCGAGTTTGATCCGCCCGCCGGAGGTGTCGACGCGCTCCAGTACGACCGCCTGCCTGCCCTTCAACGCGTCGATGCCGGTGGCGAGTTGGGGTCGCTGCGCACGGTGTCTGTTGGCGATGGGCCGCACGACGGCGATGAGGGCGGTGGACACGACGACGAAGGCCACGACCTGGGCGACGGCGTCACCGCCGAGGAAACCGGCCACCAGGGCGGCCGCGACGGCGCCCACCGCCAGCATGCCGAGTTCGGGCATCGCGGTGATGACGAGCCCGATGCCGAGCGCTGCCGCGCCGATCAACCACCAAACCCACGCGTCGATTTCCACATGGTCATGGTAGGCCCGGGGGCCCTGTCACGGACAGGGCGCCGGTCGTGCGGGGCGGGGTCAGGACAGGGGAAGGCCCTGGGCCGTCCAGCGGTCGCCGACCTGCTCGACGACGAGCGGGAGGCCGAAGCAGAGGGAGAGGTTGCGGGAGGTGAGTTCGAGCTCCATCGGGCCCGCGGCGAGGACCTTGCCCTGACGGATCATCAGGACGTGGGTGAAGCCCGGGGGGATCTCCTCGACGTGGTGGGTGACCATGAGCATCGACGGCGCGATCGGGTCGCGGGCGAGGCGGCCGAGGCGGCGGACGAGGTCCTCGCGGCCACCGAGGTCGAGGCCGGCGGCGGGCTCGTCGAGGAGGAGCAGCTCGGGGTCGGCCATGAGGGCGCGGGCGATGAGGGTGCGCTTGCGCTCGCCCTCGGAGAGGGTGCCGAACTTCCGGTCGACGAACTCGGTCATGCCGAGGCGGTCGAGGAAGGCGCGGGCCCGCTGCTCGTCGACCTCCTCGTAGTCCTCGTTCCAGGTGGCGGTCATACCGTACGCGGCCGTGAGGACGGTCTGGAGGACGCTCTGGCGCTTGGGGAACTTCTCGGTCATGGCGATGCCCGCGACGCCGATGCGGGGACGCAGCTCGAAGACGTCGGTGCCGGGCCTGCCGAGGGTCTCGCCGAGGATCGTGGCGGTGCCCTTGGTCGGGTAGAGGTAGCTGGAGGCGACGTTCAGGAGGGTGGTCTTGCCGGCGCCGTTCGGGCCGAGGATGACCCAGCGCTCGCCCTCCTTGACCGACCAGGAGACCTGATCCACGAGAGCCCGGCCCTCACGGACCACGGTTACGTCCTGAAGCTCCAGAACATCGCTCATGAGCGCGTTGTCTCCCCTTGCTGTGACCGGTCTCGGCGTCTCGGTGGTCGCGTGCGCCTGTAGGCGCAGCCCCTCAAGGAAATCTACGCCACCGGTCCGGCCCATCCTTCCATCGGTCCGGTCCTTAGGGTGGTGGCATGTTCTCGGAACCGCGCTCAGGACGCCTCGCCGCTTGGGGCAATGCCCTTTTCGCCGGACTTGTCTCACCCGATGACGCTGTGCTCCAGATCGTCGGGGACGACGCCGTGCACCGGGTGGAAGGGCTGCCCGGCGAGCCGGCGCCCGTCGGGCTGACGCTGGCCCTCGGGCGGCTGCGACGGCTCGGGGTCACCGGGCTGCGGGTGGCGCTGCCCGCGCCGGGGCATCCGCTGGGGCTGAGCGGACCGCCCGAGTTCAACGCGCGGGCCCTGGAGGCCGAGGAGGCGGTGGTCTGCCACGGGGCGGCCTTCGGGCTGGTGCCGGAGGTGTACGAGGCCGGGCCCGAGGGCGACGTCCATGTGGAGGTCGTCTGGCAGGTGCTGCCCGTGCGGGAGGCGCCGCCCGCCGATGTGCCGTCGCTGGGCGAGGCCGAGCGGGAGCTGGCGGAAGGTCTGCGGGACGCGACCGAGGTGCTGGCGAAGCTGGACGTGGCCGCGTCGGGGCCGGTGGCCGAGGCGGCGATCGACGCGTACCGGGCCCGGGCCGAGCGGGGGCGGGAGGTCCTGGCGCCGGGGTATCCGCCGCGGGCGGTCCGGGTGCTGGAGCTGGCGCGGCGGGTGGGTCTGCTGATCTCGCTGGCGCAGGAGAACGGGCACGGGGGCGCCGTGAGCTCGGCGGAGATGCGGGCGCGGGCCGAGGCCCTGCGGCCCGTCGAGCGGGTGGCCCGGCGGGCGCAGGTGGCGGCGTACAACGCCGCTGTGGAGCAGCGCGAGGCACGCTGAACCGAGCCGGTGTGCACGGGCGAGGGCCCTCTCACATGAACGATGTGAAGGGCCCGTCACGCGGGGCAGTGTCTGCGGATCGGCCTCCCGGGGAGGCGCCCGGGAGGCCTGAGGTCACTGCCTGGTTCGGCGAGGCGTCACTTGTTGACGGCCAGGTTGCCGAAGGCCGGGTTCAGGACGCCGATGACGTTCACGCTGTTGCCGGAGACGTTCGCCGGGATGTGGATCGGGGCCTGGATCAGGTTGCCCGAGACGATGCCCGGCGAGCCCACGGCCTTGCCGTCGGCGTGCGCGTCGGTGGCGGAGGCCATTCCGGTACCGGCGGCCAGCAGGCCACCCGCCACCATCGTCACGGCCGCTGCCTTCTTCAGGTTCTTCACTTTCAAGCCCTCCTAGCGATCGCCGCGGCAGTCGCCGCAGCACGCACTGGAGAACGCCGGAGATCCGGGAAGGATGCGGCCATCCGGGGGACATTCCCACGACGGTATGAATCTCAGCCCGGACGGGAACCTTCCGGATCGCCCTCCGTGACCCCTTGCGCAGAGCGTTTCAGCCGGTCACGCCATGGCGTACGGCCCACAGGGCGGCCTGGGTGCGGTCGGAGAGGTCCAGTTTCATGAGGATGTTGGAGACGTGCGTCTTGACGGTCTTCTCCGACAGGACGAGCGCCCGTGCTATCTCGCGGTTCGACCGGCCGTCGGCGATCAGGCCGAGCACCTCGCGCTCCCGCTCGGTCAGCGACCCCGCCCTGCCCTGTCCGCCGCCGTTCTCCTCCTGGGAGAGCAGGGCGCCGGCGACCTCCGGCTGGAGGAGGACGTGGCCGGCGTGGACCGAGCGGATGGCCCCGGCGAGCGCCTCCGGGTCGATGTCCTTGTAGACGTACCCGGCGGCGCCCGCGCGCAGGGCCGGGATCACCGTCCGCTGCTCGGTGAAGCTGGTGACGATCAGCACCCGCGCGGGATTGCCGAGCTCGCGCAGTCTGCGCAGGGCGTCGACGCCGTCCATGCCCGGCATCTTGACGTCCATGAGGACGACGTCGGGCCGCAGCTCCTCGGCGCGGTCCACTCCCTCGGCGCCGTCGGCGGCCTCCCCCACGACCTCGATGTCGTCCTGGATCTCCAGGAACGTGCGCAGCCCCCGGCGGACGACCTGGTGGTCGTCGACGAGCAGCACCCTGATTGCGTCAGCCACCGGGGACCTCCATCTCGATCGTGGTGCCCTTGTCGGGCGCCGATTCCACGGTCAGCGTGCCGCCGACCCCGCTCGCCCGGTCCCGCATGGAGACCAGGCCCAGATGGCGCCCGGCACGGCGCACCGTCCTCGGGTCGAAGCCGGCGCCGTCGTCGGTGACGCGCAGCACGGCTCCGGCGCCGCGCCGGTCGAGCGTGACGTCGACGTGCTGGGCGCCGGAGTGCCGCAGCGCGTTGTGCAGGGCCTCCTGGGCGACGCGCAGCAGGGCCTCCTCCTGGGCGGCGGGCAGGGCCCTCACCCCGCGGCCCGCGAAGGTCACGCGCGCGCTGTGGGCGCGGTCGAGGACCTGGATCTGGGTGCGCAGGGTGGCGACGAGGCCGTCCTCGTCGAGGGCCGCGGGGCGCAGCTCCACGACCGCGGCGCGCAGTTCGTCGGCGGCCTCGGCGGCGAGGGCGGCGACCTGGTGGAGTTCGCCCTTGGCGCGGGCCGGGTCGCGGTCGATCAGGGCGGTGGCGGCCTGGGCGGTCAGGCGCAGGGAGAACAGCTTCTGGCTGACGGCGTCGTGCAGCTCGTGGGCGAGGCGGGAGCGCTCCTCGGCGATGGTCAGCTCGCGGCTGCGCTCGTAGAGGCGGGCGTTGGTGAGGGCGATCGCCGCGTGCTGGGCGAGGATGGCGAGCAGCTCCTCGTCGTCGGCGGTGAAGCCGCAGCCGCCGTCCTGCTTCGGGCAGTTCTTGTTGGCGAGGAAGAGCGCGCCGATGACCTCGTCGCCGTCGCGGATCGGCAGGCCGAGGAAGTCGGACATGTCGGGGTGGGCGGAGGGCCAGCCCTCGAAGCGGGGGTCCTTGCGGACGTCCGCGAGACGCTCGACCTTGGCCTCCTGGAGCATGGCGGCGAGGATGCCGTGCTGCCGCGGCAGGGGGCCGATGGCCTTCCACTGCTCGTCGCTGACGCCGTCCACGACGAACTGGGCGAAGCCGCCGTGGTCGTCGGGGACGCCGAGCGCGGCGTACTGCGCGTCGAGCAGCTCGCGGGCCGAGGCGACGATCGTCTTCAGGACGTCGCGCACCTCGAGATGCCTGCTCATGGCCAGCAGCGCGGCACTCACCGCGGCGAGGCCGGACCGGGGGACTTGACTCATGTCCTCACGGTACCGGCGGGGTCCGACAGGCGGATCGGACCGGTGACGGCGGGGGGCTGGGGCGGCGGACCTAGGTCCTCGGTCCCCCGTGCTCGGGGCGTAGGGCGAACGGCCCCGGTGGTTGCGGCTCGCGTCCGAGGCGGCCGGGGCGGGCCGGTTCCTAGCGTGAGGGCACCGCCGGGTCCACGGCGGTCGGGGAGACGAGGGGACGGTTGTCATGCCGGTCGCGATCATCACTGGGGCTTCGAAGGGGCTGGGGCGGGCGCTCGCGGAGGGGCTGGCCGGGCGGGGCTGGGATCTGGTCCTGGACGCGCGGACGGCCGGGGCGCTGGAACGGGCGGCGGCCGCCCTGCGGCGGCACGGCACGCGCGTGACGGCGGTGCCGGGGGACGTGACGCGGGCGGAGCACCGGGCGGCGCTGGTCGGGGCGGCCCGGCGGCTGGGCGGTGTCGATCTGCTGGTGAGCAACGCGAGCGCGCTGGGCGCCGAGCCTCTGGTCCGGCTGGACGCGCTGCCGCTGGAGGGGCTGCGACGGGCGCTGGAGGTGAACGTGGTGGCCGCGCTGGGTCTCGTCCAGGAGGCGCTGCCGCTGCTGCGGGCGTCCGCGGCGGGCTCGGTGATCGCCGTCAGCTCGGACGCGGCCGTCGAGGCGTACGGGACCTGGGGCGGGTACGGGGCGTCGAAGGCCGCGCTGGACCAGCTGGCGGCGGTGCTGGGCGCGGAGGAGCCGGGGCTGCGGGTGTGGGCGGTGGACCCCGGGGACATGGCCACGGACCTGTACGCGGCGGCCGTACCGGCCGACGACGGTCCGCGTCCGCAGCCGGACGCGGTGGTGCCGGGGTTCCTGCGGTTGCTGGACGAGCGGCCGCCCGGCGGGCGGTACACGGCGTCCGGCCTGATGGGAGGCCGGCGGTGACGCTCATGGTGCGGGTGCCGCCGGAGCTGTCGGCGCGGGTGCCGGCCGAGCAGCGGGGGCCGGGGCTGGACCGGGACGCCGTACGGCTGCTGGTGTCCCGGGGCACGGAGGTGAGTCATCACGTCTTCCGTGAGCTGCCGGGGCTGCTGCGGGCCGGGGACGTGCTGGTCGTCAACACGTCCGAGACGCTGCCCGCCGCGGTGGACGGCCTGATCGGGCGCACGCGCGTGGTGGTGCACTTCTCCACGCGCGGGGACGACGGGCGCTGGGCCGTGGAGCTGCGGGATCCCGACGGGCGGGGCACCACGCGCGCGCGTACGGGCGGGCCCGCGGGGACGGAGGTGTGTCTGCCCGGCGGTCTGCGGCTGCTCCTGGAGGAGCCTCTGGACCGGGCGGGCGGGCGGCTGTGGTGGGCGCGGCCGGTGACGGATGAGGGCGGGTCTGCCGGTCCGGGGCGGGTGCTCGGGGTGATGCGGGCGCACGGGTGGCCCATCCGCTACGCCTATACGGAGCGGGACCAGCCGCTGTCCGTGTACAGGACCGTGTTCGCGCTGCCGTCGGCCGACGGGGCGGGCAGTGCGGAGATGCCGAGTGCGGCGCGTCCCTTCACGGCGGGGCTGGTGGCGGAGCTGGTGAGCCGGGGGGTGCAGTTCGCGCCGGTCGCGCTGCACACCGGGGTGGCGTCGGCGGAGGCGCACGAGCCGCCGTATCCGGAGCGGTTCCGGGTGCCGGATGCCTCGGCACGGCTGATCCGGGCGGCGCGGGCGGGGTCCGGCCGGGTCGTCGCGGTCGGGACGACGGCCGTGCGGGCCGTGGAGTCGGCGGTGGACGCGGACGGCGCCGTCCGCGCGCGGGAGGGCTGGACGGACCTCGTGGTCACCCCGGAGCGGGGGGTGCGGGTGGTGGACGGCCTGCTGACGGGGCTCCACGAGCCGGAGGCGTCGCATCTGCTGATGCTGGAGGCGGTCGCGGGACGGGCCGCGGTCGAGTCGGGTTACGCGCAGGCGCTGCACGGGCGGTACCTGTGGCACGAGTTCGGGGACGTCCATCTCGTCCTGCCCCCGGAAGAGCCTCACGCAGAGCGTTGCGTCAGCAACTGCGCGTAAGACCGAGGCGGCCGCCGTGTGAGCCCGCGCATAGGGTGCAGGTCACGTACGAAAGTCCGTAGTAGGTGGCTGTGTCCCTTTTGAGCGGCCCAGACAGTCCTGACTGTCCTATTTTGCCCCTCCTGGGTCTCCTATCGAGGATCGTACGTCACACCTTTGCCACGCGTTTTTGCGGCCGCTAAGAATTGCTCTCGTCGCTCAGCGCCGTGGGTCAGCCCGCGGCGTTTGTGCAGGAAGCACCCGTGTCCCCGCCGGACAGCGAGCGACCTCCCGCAACTCAGAGAGGTCCCCACTGCCATGCTCAAGAACGCCAAGAACCGCATCCTCAGTCGCCCGATCACCAAGCGCCACAAGATCGCCATGGCCGGAGTCACCACGCTCGGTGCCGCCGCCATCGCCGTCTCCGCCACCGTCCCCGGCAACGCCGGGACGAACACGGCCGAAGCCCCCACGGGCAAGGTGGCGTACAGCAACGAGCAGATCAAGGACGTGAAGGGCAGCGTCACCGACCAGCTCGCCTCGAAGTCGGTGAAGGCGCAGGAGATCGCCGCGAAGAAGGCCGCCGCGGACGCCGCGGCGAAGAAGAAGGCCGCCGCCGAGACCGCGGCCAAGAAGAAGGCGGCCGCCGAGGCCGCCGCCAGGAAGGCCGCCGCCGCGAAGAAGGCCGAGGCCGCCCGCAAGGCGAAGGAGGCCGCCAGCCGGTCCGCCAAGCGGGTCGAGGTCAAGCAGGTCGCCGCGAAGACCTACCCGAACAACCTCGACGGCTGGATCCGTGAGGCCCTGGACATCATGAAGAAGCACAAGATCCCGGGCACCTACCACGGTCTGCACAAGAACATCATGCGCGAGTCCTCGGGCAACCCGAACGCCATCAACGACTGGGACATCAACGCCATCAACGGCGTCCCGTCGATCGGTCTGCTGCAGATCATCAAGCCGACCTTCGACACCTACCACGTCCCGGGCACCGCCTGGAGCCAGTACGACCCGGTCGCGAACCTGACCGCCGCCGCCAACTACGCGGCGCACCGCTACGGTTCGATCGACAACGTCAACAGCGCGTACTGAGGCACTCGGCGGACCTCTCGGTCTCAGCGACACGCCGAAGCGCGGCACCCCGGTGGGGTGCCGCGCTTCGCCTCGCGGGGTCCGGACCGCGCCGTTTCGCGGACTACTTCCGCATGACCTCCGGCTCGTGGCGCCGCAGGAAGCGGGCCACGAAGATGCCGCAGATCACGCCGAGGGCGATCAGGGCCAGCATGTCCATGGTCCAGGCGCCGACGGTGTGCTCCCACAGCGGATCGCCGCTCTCGCCCTTGTCGGGCGGGCTGATCTTGTTGAAGTCGAGCGTGGCGCCGGCCGCGCCCACCGCCCAGCGCGACGGCATCAGGAACGAGATCTGGTTCGCGCCGATCGAGCCGTTCAGCGCGAAGAGACAGCCGGTGAACACCACCTGGATGATCGCGAACATGACCAGCAGCGGCATGGTCTTCTCGGCGGTCTTCACCAGGGCCGAGATGATCAGGCCGAACATCATCGAGGTGAAGCCCAGCGCCATGATCGGCACCGACAGCTCGAGCAGCGTCAGGTTCCCCAAGACCAGGCCCTCCTCGGGGATCTCCCGGCTGGAGAAGCCGATGACGCCGACCATCAGGCCCTGGAGCACGGTGATGACGCCGAGCACGAACACCTTGGACATCAGGTACGCGGAACGCGACAGGCCGGTCGCGCGCTCCCGCTCGTAGATGACCCGCTCCTTGATCAGCTCCCGCACCGAGTTCGCGGCGCCGGCGAAACAGGCGCCGACGGCGAGGATCAGCAGGACGGTCGTGGCCGTGCCGTTCGGGATGATCCGCCCGGTCTGCGGGTTCGCCGGGTTCGGCAGCAGCCCCTTGCCGGAGTCGATCAGCAGGCTCACCGCGCCGAGGACGCCCGGCAGGATCACCATGAGGGCCAGGAAGCCCTTGTCGGAGACGATCACCGACACATAGCGCCGCACCAGCGTGACGAACTGGGACATCCAGCCCTGCGGCTTCGGCGGCTTCATCGCCTGCATCGGCGGCATCTGTACGGACTGCGGGGCTATCGCGTCGATGTCCGCGGCGTACATCTGGTAGTGCTGCGAGCCCTTCCAGCGTCCCGCCCAGTCGTAGTCGCGGTAGTTCTCGAAGGCGGAGAAGACGTCGGCCCAGGTGTCGTAGCCGAAGAAGTTCAGCGCCTCCTCCGGCGGGCCGAAGTAGGCGACCGCGCCGCCCGGCGCCATCACCAGCAGCTTGTCGCACAGCGCCAGCTCGGCCACGGAGTGCGTGACGACGAGGACCGTACGGCCGTCGTCGGCGAGGCCGCGCAGCAGCTGCATCACATCGCGGTCCATGCCCGGGTCGAGGCCCGAGGTCGGCTCGTCGAGGAAGATCAGCGACGGCTTGGTCAGCAGCTCAAGGGCCACCGAGACGCGCTTGCGCTGGCCGCCGGAGAGGGAGGTGACCTTCTTCTCCTTGTGGATGTCCAGCTTCAGCTCGCGCAGCACCTCGTCGATCCGCGCCTCGCGCTCGGCCGTCGTGGTGTCGGCGGGGAAGCGCAGCTTGGCCGCGTACTTGAGGGCCTTCTTGACGGTCAGCTCCTTGTGCAGGATGTCGTCCTGCGGGACCAGACCGATGCGCTGGCGCAGTTCGGCGAACTGCTTGTAGAGGTTGCGGTTGTCGTAGAGGACGTCGCCCTGGTTGGCGGGCCGGTAGCCGGTGAGCGCCTTGAGCAGCGTCGACTTGCCGGAGCCGGACGGGCCGATGACCGCGATGAGGGACTTCTCGGGGACGCCGAAGGAGACGTCCTTGAGGATCTGCTTGCCGCCGTCGACGGTCACCGTCAGGTGGCGGGCCGAGAACGAGACCTCACCGGTGTCGACGAACTCCTCGAGGCGGTCGCCGACGATACGGAACGTGGAGTGGCCGACACCGACGATGTCGGTCGGGCCGAGCAGCTGGGAGCCGCCCTTGCCGATCGGCTGGCCGTTGACGTAGGTGCCGTTGTGGGCGCCGAGGTCACGGATCTCCATCCGGCCGTCCGGCGTCGAGTGGAACTCGGCGTGGTGGCGGGAGACCTGGAGGTCGGAGACGACGAGGTCGTTGTCCAGCGCACGGCCGATGCGCATCACACGGCCGATGGAGAACTGATGGAACGTGGTGGGGCTGCGGTCGCCGTACACCGGCGGCGCCCCCGCGCCACCGCCGGCGCCCTGCTGCTGCGGGATGTGCGCGTCCCGCTGCTGGGGCTCCTGCCAGCCGGCCTGCCCGCCCTGCTGCTGCGGCGCCGGCTGTGCGGGCGCCTGGCCCCAGCCTGGCTGCGCGCCCTGCGCGGCGTACGGCTGCTGCTGCGGCTGCGCCTGCTGCGGGGCGGCGGAGGCCGCGGCACCGGACACGGTCAGCCGCGGCCCGTCGGTCGCGTTGCCCAGGTGCACGGCCGAACCGGGGCCGATCTCCAGGTGGTGGATGCGATGGCCCTGCACGAACGTGCCGTTGGTGCTGCCGTGGTCCTCGATGACCCAACTGCGGCCGCTCCAGCTGATCGTGGCGTGCCGCCAGGAGACCCTGGCGTCGTCGAGCACGATGTCGCCCTGGGGATCGCGTCCCAGGGTGTAGGGCCTGGACGGGTCGAGCGTCCAGGTCCGTCCATTCAATTCCAGTACGAGTTCCGGCACTCCATGCCCCACTGAGTAGTCCCCCGAGTTACCCCCGTCACAGGGAGTCTAGGGATGTCGAACATCGTCGGGAACTATTCCAGGCTCCGCCCCCTGACCGAAAGTCGGACCTTGTGAGGAGCACGCGTATGCGGTTCCGCTGGTTCCGTTGACGGGGTGGAAATCAGTCCGGAGAGTGGTAATCCACGCGAGGGGGACATGCGCGGCGACCGTCCGCGCGTCGCGGATCGGGGGGTCTGCCATGAGCGCGTCCACGAACGTCGGGGCCTCGGGGCCGGGAACCGGGCCGCCGTGGGGCGACGTCCTGCTGTCCGCGGTCGTGTCCGTGAGCTGGGCGTTGATCGGGATGGCGGGGACCGCCGCCCTCGGGCTGCATCTGCTGGGCGCGGACGCGACGGCCTCGCTGGGCCCGATGTCCGCGGCGGTGGTGGCGCTGGGGGCGGGTGGTTCGGTCACCCCGTCCGGAGACGTGTCCGCCTTCGGGCTGACCGGTGCGCAGGCGGCGACGGCCATCGACATCGCGCCACTGGGCGTGGGCCTGGTCGGCGCGCTGCTGCTGGCGTGGCTGTTCCTGCGGTCCCTGCGGTCCGCGGGGGAGGTGATCGCGCCGTCCGAACTCCTCGCGCGCGTGGGCACGGTGGCCGCCCTGTTCGTGGCGATGCTGGGCGGGCTGGCCTGGGCGGGGCACGACGTCGTCACGATCGACGGCGGTGCGCTGGGCCTCGACGACGTGCCCGGGGCCGGCGGGGGCGTCGAGGTCCCGGGGCTCGGGGACGTCGGAGGGCTGCTGCCGGACCGGATCGGCGACCTCGTCGGCGCGAAGGCCGCGGTCGGCTTCACGGTGGACACGGCGCCGACCCTGCTCGGCGGTCTGGCCTGGTGCGCCGGTGTACTCCTGATCGCCCTCCTGGCGTCGCGCCGGACGCCGCTGCCGCGCGGCTGGGAGGCCGTGCACCGCGTCGTACGGCCCGCCGTGTCCGCCCTCGTCACCGTGCTGCTGATCGCGGTCGCCGCCGGGCTCGCGGCGGCCGCCTACGCGGCGATCGGGGACGACCATCCGAAGCGGATCGCGGGAGCCGCGCTGCTCGGCGCCCCGAACGGGGTGTGGCTCGGCGTGCCGCTCGGCCTGTTCGTCCCGTTCGACGGCCGGGCGACGGGCCCGCTGACCCGGCTGCTCCCCGACCCGCTGGACGACCTGCTGGCCGGCGGCGGCGACCGGTCCGTGACGCTGGGCCGGCTGGCGGAGCTGGACGGACGGGTGTGGCTGCTGGGGGTGGCGGCGGCCCTGATGATGCTGCTCGCGGGCGTGCTGACGGCGGTCCGCACCCCGGTGACGGCTCCCGGGGACGTACGGGATCCGGGGGCGGTGCGGTTCGCCGGGCGCTGCGCGCTGCGGCTGGGGACCGCCACGGCACTGGCCCTGGCCCTCCTCGTCCGGCTCACCGCGCTGTCCGCGGACGCCTCCTTGTCGGTACTGGGCTTCGACGCGTTCGGCGCGGGCGTGGAGCTGCGCGGCAGCCTGGCCATGGCACTGCTGCTGGGGGCCGCCTGGGGTGCCGGGGCCGGTGCCCTGGGAGCGCTGGCGGCACGCCTGGCGGGGACGGCGGGGGTGCGGGCGGCACCCCTCGCGCGAGCGGGTTCGGCCGGTGGGCCGGGGTACGGGAGCGGCGCGGGGCCGTACACGCCCGGTACTCCCCACCGGCCGCCGAACCCGGCGACGAACCCGTATCTGCGGGTGCCGGACGCCCTGCGCGAGCCCGAGGACGCCCGGCCGCCCCGGGCCTCCGGAAGCGGGGAGCCAGATGGGGGCGCGCGGGAGCCCGGGGAGGCGCGGCCCCCGGGTGAGCCGCCCCCTCCCCGGGGCGGGGACGTCTACGGCGCCCCCACGGTCGTACGGCCGATCGAGCCGCCCCGGCGGCGGGCGCGCGGCCCCAACGGCACCGACGACGGACCGCCGCCCCCTCCCCCGCCACCGGGGACACCGAAGGGCGGGCGGTAGGAGCCCTCGGCGTCGGGCGGCGCGCGGACTGGAGGGAGGCGCGGCCTCCCGGCGGACCGCCGTCTTCGGGACGCCGAAGGGCAGGCGACAGGGCAGCCGGTAGGGGCTTCGGCGTCGGGGGCGCCGTTTTCCCGTCATCCGTGTGTCGCCGGGAGTTCCGTGTCCGTCAGGCGGACCTCGGGGGCGCTCGGCACGGAGTGCCGGATACGGTGGAGGCACCATGAGCGCTTCGCAGACCTCAGACCTCCCCACCCTTCTCGTCAAGATCTTCGGGAAGGACAGGCCGGGCATCACGGCCGGACTCTTCGACACGCTGGCGGCCTACGCGGTCGACGTGGTCGACATCGAGCAGGTCGTCACCCGTGGCCGGATCACCCTGTGCGCGCTCGTGACCGAGCCGCCGGCCGGGCTCGAGGGGGATCTGCGGGCGACCGTCCACAGCTGGGCGGAGTCGATGAAGATGCAGGCGGAGATCATCTCCGGCCTCGGCGACAACCGTCCGCGCGGTGTCGGCCGCTCCCTGGTGACCGTGCTCGGGCACCCGCTCACCGCGGAGGCGACGGCGGCGATCGCCTCCCGGATCACCGGGTCCGGCGCCAACATCGACCGTATCTTCCGGCTCGCCAAGTACCCGGTGACGGCGGTGGAGTTCGCCGTCTCCGGTGCCGGGACCGAGCCGCTGCGCACCGCTCTGGCGCCGGACGCGGCGGCCCTGGGCGTGGACATCGCGGTCGTCGCGGCCGGTCTGCACCGCCGTGCCCAGCGCCTGGTCGTCATGGACGTCGACTCGACGCTCATCCAGGACGAGGTCATCGAGCTGTTCGCGGCGCACGCCGGCTGTGAGGACAAGGTCGCCGAGGTCACGGCGGCCGCCATGCGCGGGGAGCTGGACTTCGAGCAGTCGCTGCACGCGCGCGTGGCGCTGCTGGAGGGGCTGGACGCCTCGGTGGTGGACAAGGTGCGCAGCGAGGTGCGGCTCACGCCCGGCGCGCGCACGCTGATCCGGACCCTGAAGCGGCTCGGCTACCAAGTGGGCGTGGTGTCGGGCGGGTTCACGCAGGTCACCGACGACCTGAAGGAGCGCCTCGGGCTGGACTTCGCCCAGGCGAACACGCTGGAGATCGTCGACGGCCGGCTCACGGGCCGGGTCACGGGCGAGATCGTGGACCGCGCGGGCAAGGCCCGGCTGCTGCGCCGTTTCGCGGCCGAGGCGGGTGTCCCGCTGGCACAGACGGTGGCGATCGGTGACGGCGCCAACGATCTGGACATGCTGAACGCGGCCGGGCTCGGTGTCGCCTTCAACGCGAAGCCGGTGGTCCGCGAGGCGGCGCACACGGCGGTGAACGTGCCGTTCCTGGACACCGTCCTGTATCTGCTGGGCGTCACCCGCGAGGAGGTCGAGGCGGCGGACATCCTCGACGGGGAGTGACGCCCCGCGACCGCGCCCGTGACCCGGGCCGGCCCGCACGCACGAGGGCCCGGCGCCGGGACGGCGCCGGGCCCTTCGCGTGCGCGTCGGTCACTCGGAGGGCGCCCAGTAGTCGACCAGCGTGGCCACGCCGGGCTCCAGGGCCTTCCAGGTGCCGGTGAAGGTGAGGACCGCGTAGGCGGCGGCCGGGAAGCCGCGGCGGGTCATCCGGTCGCGGGCGTCGCCCTCGGCGGAGCCGGCGAGGACCTCGGTGAGGCCCTGGGCGCCGGGGTTGTGGCCGATCAGCAGGAGGTCCCGCACGTCGTCGGGGGTCTCGTTGAGCACGGCGATCAGCTCGCCGGGCGAGGCCTCGTAGATCCGCTCCTCGTAGACCGTTTTCGGCCGGTGCTGGAACTCGTGGACGGCGAGTTTCCAGGTCTCACGGGTGCGGACGGCGGTGGAGCACAGGGCCAGGTCGAACGGGATGGCGGTGTCCGCCAGCCTGCGCCCGGCCTCGGCCGCGTCCAGGCGGCCCCGCTCGGCGAGGGGACGCTCGTGGTCCGCCACCTGGGGCCAGTCGGCTTTCGCATGCCGGAAGATCACAATCCTGCGGGGTTCTGCGACGCTCATGAGATCCAGCTTCGCATGAAACAGGCCACGGGGCGCAGGGAGTTGACGGGGCGCCTCCGGGGGTGCTCAGCGCGTGACCAGCTGCTGGACCCGTTCGAGGAGGAGACCGATGCCGGGCTCGGCCGGGGCGGCCTGCGCCTCGGACGGGTTCAGGATGAGCAGCAGCAGCGTCACGAAGGCGAGCGTCGGCAGGGCCAGGGCCCACCAGGGCAGCCGGATGTCGGCACGGCCCGTGGCCGCCGGTCGGGGCGGGGTGTGCGTAGGGGCCGACATGCTGCCTCCGTGGGTCCTCGGTC
Source organism: Streptomyces sp. NPDC059852 (assembly GCF_042731455.1). NCBI lineage: Bacteria > Bacillati > Actinomycetota > Actinomycetes > Kitasatosporales > Streptomycetaceae > Streptomyces > Streptomyces sp. NPDC059852. The sequence goes on from NZ_JBHWJK010000030.1 coordinate 18,977, forward strand.
CTCCGTGGCCGCCTTCGGGCGGGCACCTCTCGAAGGTACGGAGCACGGGGCCGCCAACCCATCCGGTGATCCACCCAGTTGACCCTGACACTCACCCCCTAGGGGATGGGGGGTTAGCCCCACCCCCGGAGGTCGGCGGGGGCGGGTGGGGTCCGGCGGGGCGGCCGGGTCAGGGGGAGGCGATCGTCGCGATGATTCCGATGATCACGAAGATGGCGAGGAACGCGCCGAGGACCAGCAGCAGCTTCTTCTGGCCGTTCTGGGGGTTCGGGTCGAGCACGGGCATACGGCCAGTCTCGCACCCCCGGCTCCCCCGGCCCCGGTGGGGGTGCGCTCAGCGCGTCGCCTCGTCCTCCACCGTACGGTCGCGTCCGGCGAGGACGCCCACCGCCATCTGCGGGATCATGAGGCCCGCCATCAGCGCGATGGGCAGGCCCCAGCCGCCGCTGTGCTGGTAGAGGACGCCCACCAGGAGCGGCCCGGGGATGGAGATCAGATAGCCGGTGCTCTGGGCGAAGCCGGAGAGCTGGGCCACGCCCGCGCTGGTCCTGGCCCGCATGCCGACCATGGTCAGGGCCAGCGGGAACGAGCAGTTCGAGATGCCGAGCAGCAGGGCCCAGAGCCAGGAGCCGCCGGCGGGCGCCAGGTACAGCCCGGCGTAGCCGGCGAGGCCGCAGGCGCCCAGCACGAGCACGATGGGGCCCTGGTGGGGCAGGCGGGTGGCCAGGCGCGGGATGACGAAGGCGAGGGGCACGCCCATGACCATGGTGACGGCGAGCAGCAGCCCGGCCGTGCCGGCGTGCACGCCGGAGTCCCGGAAGATCTGCGCCATCCAGCCCATGGTGATGTAGGCGCCGGTGGCCTGGAGGCCGAAGTAGACGGCGAGGGCCCAGGCGGTGCGGCTGCGGGTGACGCGCAGCCGGGGGGCGTCCACGCGCGCGTGCGGGTCCTGGGCGGGCGCGGTGCCCCTGTCCCGTACGAAGGGCAGCCAGGGCAGGACGGCGGCCGCGCCGAGCCCTCCCCAGACGGCGAGGCCGGTCTGCCAACTGCCGCCGAGCGCTTCGGTCATGGGGACGGTGACGGCGGCGGCGGAGGCGGTGCCGAGGGCGAGGGCCATGGAGTACAGGCCGGTCATGGAGCCGACCCGGTCGGGGAACCAGCGCTTGACGATGACGGGCATCAGGACGTTGCTGACGGCGATGCCCATGAGGGTGAGGGCGCTGGCGGCCAGGAAGCCCGCGGTGCCGCCGGCGTAGGGCCGGATCAGCAGGCCGGCGGTGATGGCGACCATGCCCGCGCAGACGACGGCGCCGGGGCCGAAGCGGCGGGCCAGGCGGGGCGCGGTGACGCCGAAGACGGCGAAGCAGAGCGGGGGCACGGAGGTCAGCAGCCCGGCGACGCTGCCGCTCATGCCGAGCGCGTCGCGGACCTCTTCGAGGAGGGCGCCGAGGCTGGTGATGGCGGGGCGCAGGTTGAGCGCGGTGAGGACGATGCCGGCGATGAGCAGCCGCGTCGTCCACGCGCGCGGGGCGGGCTGCGCCGGGGTGGGGGTCTCGGGGGTGCGTATCCGTGTGGACGTCGTCGCCCGGTTCTCCTCGCGTGCCATGGGAGCCATCATAGAATCATGGGATGATTGGTTGTCCACCCTCGGGCTCCCCGGCCCCGCCCCTGTCGTGCGAAGGTGTGTCATGCCCCTGAGCCACCCCCGCCGCTCGGCCCTGTCCGAGCAGGTCATCGCGGCCCTGCGCAACCAGATCACGTCGGGCGAATGGCCGGTCGGCTCCCGTATCCCGACCGAGCCGGAGCTCGTCGAGCAGCTGGGCGTCGCCCGCAACACCGTCCGTGAGGCGGTCCGGGCGCTCGCGCACAACGGGCTGCTGGACATCCGCCAGGGCTCCGGCACCTATGTGGTGGCGACCAGCGAGCTGGCCGGCGTGATGCACCGCCGCTTCGCCGGCGCCGACCCCCGGCACATCGCGGAGCTGCGCGCCACGCTGGAGTCGGCCGCCGCGAAGCTGGCCGCCGAGCGGCGCACCGAGAAGGACCTCAAGCAGCTGGACGCGCTGCTGGTACGGCGCGAGGAGGCGTGGGAGTCGGGCGACGCGGAGGCGTTCGTGACGGCCGACGCCACCTTCCACCTCGCGGTCGTGGCGGCCTCCCACAACGACGTGATGAGCGCGATGTACGCGGACCTCGGCGAGGTGCTGCGGGACTGGCTGCGCGAGGACGTCGGCCCGCGGCTGACCCCGGAGACGCACATGGACCACGCCCGGCTGGTGGACGCGATCCGCACGGGCGACGCCGAGGCGGCCGCGGCGGAGGCGGCGAGCTATCCGTTCCTGTGCCGGCCGGGGCGCCTCAGCGGTCCCGGTGGTGACTGACCCAGGCCGAGTCGACCTCCTTCCAGCAGCGGCCGGACAGACGCACGGTCTGCGCGGGCTCGGCCGGCACCGGACGGCCGTCGGCGTCCAGGTCCCACCAGCGGGCGCACTCCACGTGCAGACGGACGCGGTCCGTCCTCGGATAGGGGTTGTGGCACGACGCGGTCACCTCGGAACCGGTGACCCGTATGCGGCATTCTGCGCCGAACGGCTCCTTGGCGGCCGGCGCGTGTGCGGGGGCGTGGGCCGCCGCCTCGTACGACAGGGGAAGCACGAGAGCGACGGCGACGGTCGTTGAGGCCAAGCGGCGGGACAAGCGCACAAGGGGACCTCCTCGGCCGTTGCGGGTGAGGGGTTCGCGTGGTGAACGCGTACTCCAGAGTGCCCGCCGGCCGGTCTCCCCCGCCCGGCCGGGTGGGCCGAACGGGTGACGCCCCGCCCCCCGCGCGCGGCGGGGAACGGGGCGTCCAGGGGGTGCCGGAGGATCAGGCGCCGATGGCGTGCAGACCGCCGTCCACGTGGATGATCTCGCCGGTGGTCTTCGGGAACCAGTCGCTCAGCAGCGCGACGATGCCGCGGCCGGCCGGCTCCGGGTCCTTCAGGTCCCACTCCAGCGGGGAGCGGGTGTCCCACACGGAGGCCAGCTCGCCGAAACCGGGGATGGACTTGGCGGCCATGGAGCCGATCGGGCCGGCCGAGATCAGGTTGCAGCGGATGTTCTGCTTGCCCAGGTCACGGGCCATGTAGCGGCTCGTGGCCTCCAGGGCGGCCTTGGCCGGGCCCATCCAGTCGTACTGCGGCCAGGCGTACTGCGCGTCGAAGGTGAGGCCGACCACCGAGCCGCCGTTCTGCATCAGCGGCAGGCAGGCCATGGTCAGCGACTTCAGGGAGTACGCCGAGACGTGCATGGCGGTGGCGACCGACTCGAACGGCGTGTTCAGGAAGTTGCCGCCGAGCGCGTCCTGCGGGGCGAAGCCGATGGAGTGCACGACGCCGTCCAGGCCGCCGAGCTCCTCGCCGACGATGTCGGCCAGCCGGCCCAGGTGCTCGTCGTTGGTGACGTCGAGCTCGACGACCTTGGTGGGCTTGGGGAGCTTCCTGGCGATGCGCTCGGTCAGCGTGGGCCGCGGGAACGCGGTGAGGATGATCTCGGCGCCCTGCTCCTGGGCCAGCTTGGCGGCGTGGAAGGCGATGGAGGACTCCATCAGCACACCGGTGATCAGGACGCGCTTGCCCTCGAGAATTCCGCTCATGGTGATCAGTGACCCATTCCCAGTCCGCCGTCAACGGGAATGACGGCTCCAGTGATGTACGAGGCGTCGTCCGAAGCGAGGAACCGCACCGCCGCGGCGATCTCCTCCGGCTGCGCGTAACGGCCGAGCGGGACCTGCGACACGATGTTCGCGCGCTGCTCGTCGGTGAGCACCTTGGTCATGTCGGTGTCGACGAAGCCGGGCGCGACGACGTTGAAGGTGATGTTGCGCGAGCCCAGCTCACGGGCGAGGGAGCGCGCGAAGCCGACCAGGCCGGCCTTGGAGGCGGCGTAGTTGGCCTGGCCGGGGCCGCCGAGGAGGCCGACCACCGAGGAGATCAGCACGACGCGGCCCTTCTTGGCGCGCAGCATGCCGCGGTTGGCGCGCTTGACGACCCGGAAGGTGCCCGTGAGGTTGGTGTCGACGACCGAGGTGAAGTCCTCCTCGGACATGCGCATCAGGAGCTGGTCCTTGGTGATGCCGGCGTTGGCGACGAGCACCTCGACGGGCCCGTGCGCGTCCTCGATCTCCTTGTAGGCCTGCTCCACCTGCTCGGTGTCGGTGATGTCGCACCTGACGGCGAGGCAGCCGAGCTCCGCCAGGGCGGCCGGCGGCTCACCCGAGCGGTATGTGATGGCGACCTTGTCGCCGGCTTCGGCGAACGCGCGGGCGATGGCGAGGCCGATGCCCCGGTTGCCTCCGGTGACGAGAACCGAGCGGCTCAACGGATCACCCTTTCGATAGGGGTCTGACACATCCGCCCGGACAGCTGGATGACAGGCGGCTTCTCCGAAAACCTATCGGTCGTGCCTGGGCGGACGACATTCGGGCACCGACAGTGGCTCGGGTGAGTCACTGTCGGGTCTCTACAGAAAGTCGCCGGCCGCAGCCGCAAACGTGTGGTCCCGGGCACCGCCCGCGCGACATGATCGGTGCCGACAGGTCACGACAGCAGGGAGACCCCCGTGCCCCATACCATCGACGAAGCCTTCACAGCGCTTCCGCTCCGCGCGCTGGCCGACGCGGCCCTGGCCCGCGCGCGTGCGCTGGGCGCCGAGCACGCGGACTTCCGGTTCGAGCGGGTGCGCAGCGCCTCGTGGCGGCTGCGGGACGCCCGGCTCGCCGGGTCGTCCGACACCACCGACCTCGGGTACGCGGTGCGGGTGGTGCACGGCGGCACCTGGGGCTTCGCGTCCGGTGTCGACCTCAGCCTGGACGCCGCCGCCAAGGTCGCCTCGCAGGCCGTGGCGATGGCGAAGCTCTCCGCGCAGGTGATCAAGGCGGCCGGCTCCGACGAGCGGGTGGAGCTCGCCGACGAGCCGGTGCACAGCGAGAAGACCTGGGTGTCGTCGTACGAGATCGACCCGTTCACCGTGCCGGACGAGGAGAAGTCGGGGCTGCTCGCCGACTGGAGCGCGCGGCTGCTCGCGGCCGACGGCGTCAACCACGTGGACGCCTCGCTGCTCACCGTCCACGAGAACAAGTTCTACGCCGACACCGCCGGGACCGTCACCACCCAGCAGCGCGTACGGCTGCACCCGCAGCTGACGGCCGTCGCGGTGGACGAGTCCAGCGGCGAGTTCGACTCCATGCGCACGATCGCGCCGCCCGTCGGACGCGGCTGGGAGTACCTGACCGGCACCGGCTGGGACTGGGAGTCCGAGCTGGCGCAGATCCCCGAGCTGCTCGCCGAGAAGATGCGGGCGCCGAGCGTGGAGGCCGGGTCGTACGACCTCGTCGTCGACCCGTCGAACCTGTGGCTGACCATCCACGAGTCGATCGGGCACGCCACCGAGCTGGACCGCGCCCTCGGCTACGAGGCCGCCTACGCCGGCACCTCCTTCGCCACCTTCGACCAGCTGGGCAAGCTGCGGTACGGCTCCGACCTGATGAACGTCACCGGTGACCGCACCGCCGAGCACGGCCTCGCGACCATCGGGTACGACGACGAGGGCGTCGCGGGCCAGTCCTGGGACCTGGTGAGGAACGGCACCCTGGTCGGCTACCAGCTGGACCGGCGCATCGCCAAGCTCACCGGGTTCGAGCGCTCCAACGGGTGCGCGTTTGCCGACTCCCCCGGCCGGGTGCCGGTGCAGCGCATGGCCAACGTGTCGCTCCAGCCCGATCCGGCGGGGATGTCGACGGAGGACCTGATCGGCAGCGTGGACCGCGGGATCTACGTGGTCGGCGACCGGTCCTGGTCGATCGACATGCAGCGCTACAACTTCCAGTTCACCGGGCAGCGCTTCTTCCGGATCGAGAACGGCCGGATCACCGGGCAGCTGCGGGACGTCGCCTACCAGGCGACCACCACGGACTTCTGGGGTTCCATGGCGGCCGTCGGCGGCCCCCAGACCTATGTCCTCGGCGGCGCCTTCAACTGCGGCAAGGCCCAGCCCGGGCAGGTCGCGGCGGTGTCGCACGGCTGCCCGTCGGCCCTCTTCAAGGGCGTCAACATTCTGAACACCACGCAGGAGGCCGGCCGATGAGCGCCCGTACCCACAAGCCGCACGAGATCGTCGAGCGGGCCCTGGAGCTGTCCCGGGCGGACGGCTGTGTCGTGATCGCCGACGAGCAGTCCACGGCGAACCTGCGCTGGGCCGGCAACGCCCTCACCACGAACGGCGTCACGCGCGGGCGCACGCTCACCGTCGTCGCGACCGTCGACGGCAAGGAGGGCACCGCCTCCGGTGTCGTCTCCCGGGCCGCGGTGACCGTGGACGAGCTGGAGCCCCTGGTCCGGGCCGCCGAGGCCGCCGCGCGCGCCGCGGGCCCCGCCGAGGACGCTCAGCCGCTGGTCACGGACGTACCGGCGTCGCCCGACTTCACCGACGCCCCGGCCGAGACGTCGTCCACCGTGTTCGCCGACTTCGCCCCGGCGCTCGGCGAGGCGTTCGCACGCGCGCGTGCGGGCGGCCGGGAGCTGTACGGCTTCGCCAACCACGAGCTCGTGTCGACGTACCTGGGCAGCTCCACCGGGCTGCGGCTGCGGCACGACCAGCCCAACGGCACGCTGGAGGTGAACGCCAAGTCGCCGGACCGCACCCGCTCGGCCTGGGCGGGCCGCTCCACCCGCGACTTCAAGGACGTCGACCCCACCGCCATGGACGCCGAGCTCGCGGTGCGCCTGGGCTGGGCCGAGCGGCGCCTGGACCTGCCGGCGGGCCGCTACGAGACGCTGCTGCCGCCGACGGCCGTGGCCGACCTGCTCATCTACCAGCTGTGGTCGGCGTCGGGGCGGGACGCGGTGGAGGGCCGTACGGTCTTCTCCCAGCCCGGTGGCCGTACGCGCGTGGGCGAGCGGCTGACGGAGCTGCCGCTGAGCCTGCGCAGCGACCCGAACGAGCCGGGCCTGGAGTCCGCGCCCTTCGTGATCGCCCACTCCTCGGGCGGCGACCAGTCCGTGTTCGACAACGGGCTGCCGCTGGCGGCGACGGACTGGATGCACCGTGGCGAGCTGCGGAACCTCACGACCAGCCGGCACAGCGCCGGGCTGACCGGGCTGCCGGTCGCGCCGGGCATCGACAACCTGATCCTCGACGGCGGCGAGGACCGCTCGCTGGAGGAGATGGTCGCGCACACCGAGCGCGGTCTGCTGCTGACCTGCCTGTGGTACATCCGCGAGGTCGACCCGGCGACGCTGCTGCTGACCGGCCTCACCCGGGACGGCGTGTACCTGGTCGAGAACGGCGAGGTGGCGGGCGAGGTCAACAACTTCCGGTTCAACGAGTCGCCGGTGGACCTGCTGGGCCGGGCCACCGAGGCGGGCCGCACCGAGAAGACCCTGCCCAGGGAGTGGAGCGACTGGTTCACCAGGGCGGCCATGCCGGCGCTGCGCGTCCCCGATTTCAACATGAGCTCTGTCAGCCAGGGCGTATAACCTCGTAGGCGGCTGTCACTCGACTGCCCGAGATCATCAAGGAGACACGAGAACCGTGACGGACATCGTCGACGAGCTGAAGTGGCGCGGCGTGATCGCCCTGTCCACCGACGAGGACGCCTTGCGCAAGGCGCTCGCGGACGGTCCCGTCACGTTCTATTGCGGCTTCGACCCGACCGCGGCGAGTCTGCACGTCGGCCACCTGGTCCAGGTGCTCACGATGCGCCGCCTCCAGCAGGCGGGCCTGCGCCCGCTGGCGCTGGTCGGCGGCGCCACCGGGCAGATCGGCGACCCGCGCCCGACGGCCGAGCGCACGCTGAACGACCCGGAGACCGTCGCGAACTGGGTGAACCGGCTGCGCGCCCAGATCGAGCCGTTCCTCTCCTTCGAGGGGGACAACGCGGCGACGATGGTGAACAACCTGGACTGGACGGCCGGTCTGTCCGCCATCGAGTTCCTGCGGGACATCGGCAAGCACTTCCGCGTCAACAAGATGCTCACCAAGGACTCGGTCGCCCGCCGGCTGCAGTCGGAGGAGGGCATCAGCTACACCGAGTTCAGCTACCAGCTGCTGCAGGGCATGGACTTCCTGGAGCTGTACCGGCGGTACGGCTGCACGCTCCAGCAGGGCGGCAGCGACCAGTGGGGCAACCTCACGGCGGGCCTCGACCTGATCCACCGGCTGGAGCCGCACGCGCAGGTCCACGCGCTGGCGACGCCGCTGATGACCAAGGCGGACGGCACCAAGTTCGGCAAGACCGAGGGCGGCGCCATCTGGCTCGACCCCGAGATGACGACGCCGTACGCGTTCTACCAGTTCTGGCTGAACGCGGACGACCGGGACGTCTCGACCTACCTGCGCATCCTGTCCTTCAAGTCCCGCGAGGAGCTGGAGGAGCTGGAGCGGCAGACCGAGGAGCGTCCGCAGGCCCGGGCGGCGCAGCGCGCGCTGGCCGAGGAGCTGACGACGCTGGTGCACGGCGCCGACCAGACGGCCGCGGTGATCGCCGCGTCGAAGGCGCTGTTCGGTCAGGGCGAGCTGGCGGACCTGGACGACCGGACGCTGGCTGCGGCGCTCTCCGAGGTGCCGCACATCCAGGTCGAGCGGCTCGGCCCGGTGGTCGACCTGTTCGCCGAGGTGGGTCTGGTGGCGAGCAAGTCGGCCGCGCGGCGCACCGTGAAGGAGGGCGGCGCCTACGTGAACAACGTGAAGGTGGCCGGCGAGGACGCCGTCCCCGCGAAGGAGGACCTGCTGCACGGGCGCTGGCTGGTGCTGCGGCGCGGCAAGAAGAACCTGGCGGCGGTCGAGGTCACCGGCGCCTGAGCGACGCATGGGCACACGCCCGAGGGGCCCCCGCTTCCGCGAGGGCCCCTCACCGCGTCTGTCTCAGGCCCGCTCCTTCTTGCGTTTGCCCAGCGTCGCCATGTAGAGCATGTCGCCGACGTAGACGATGATCACCGCGGCGACGATCTGGAAGATGTGCCTGCTCCAGTCGATGCCGCGGGTCGACTCGACGCCGAAGGCCCTGGCCACGGAGTTGCCGACGATCGCGCCGAGGATGCCGAAGATCGTGGTCAGCCAGAGCGGGCTGTGCTGCTTGCCCGGGATCAGTGCCTTGGCCAGCAGGCCCAGCACGAATCCCACGATGATCGCCCACAACCAGCCCATGGCTGCCTCCTTGTACGGCTCGGACTGAGCAGTACGGCCAGTCTTGGGGCCGGTCGGGGTACGCCGCATGCCGGGCACCGCCGTACGGGGGAGGGCGCAGACGGTCCGGTCCCGGCACCGGGAGACCCGGTCTCGTAGGCGGCGCAGGCGAGGCGTACGGTGGGACTTGTCCCGGTCCGGCCCTCCGACCGGCGGTGGACGGGTGAGAGCAGGGGGAGAGTCCGATGCGGGCGGATGGTGGAATCTGATGCGGAAGCTGCATGCGGGCGGCAACGCCGAGGTGTTCCGGATCACCGGAGCCCGGGCCGGGCTGCAGGAGGACGTGCGCGGTCGTCAGCGCCGCTATGTCATCTCCATGTCGATCCGCACCCTGTCCGTGATCCTCGCGGCCTCGCTGTGGAACGTCGAACGGCACGTGGCCATCGTGGCGTTGGTGCTCGGGCTGATCCTGCCGTACATCGCCGTGGTGATCGCCAACGCGGGGCGGGAGAACGCGCCGTCGCTCCCGTCGACCTTCGTGGCCATGCCGACGCGTCCCATGATCGATCCGTCGCGGACGAACGACGGTTTCGCGGAACCGTCTCCGGAAGATGTGGCGGGCGCCGCGGGACCCGGCGGACAAAGCGAACCGCGCGACCGGGCGTGATCTCGCGGAGCGTTGCACTCCGGAAGACCGGGGGCGGACCGGGGTGCGCCGACCTCAGTAAAACCTCAGATCAATAGTGTTGTTCAGGTGCCGGGCGGCGGGTTACCCGTGACATACTTCGTAGGCGCTCCGCATCCCCCGTCGGAGCGACGGACCGACGCCGGGCAGCTCCCCCCGTGGCTGCTCGGCGTCGCCTTTTTGTGCGCAAATCGGTGAGACGAAATCGTGAGTGACGAGACCCTCGAGACCCCTGTCTGTTCCGCGAAGGGCTGCCGTGCCGACGCCGTGTGGGTGCTGGCGTGGAACAACCCGAAGATCCATACGCCGGAGCGGCGCAAGACGTGGCTGGCGTGCGAGGAGCATCGCGAGCATCTGTCGCAGTTCCTCGGGGTGCGAGGGTTCCTGAAGGACGTCGTGCCGCTGGAGGAGTGGGAGGCGCGGGAGGCCTGAGCCCCTGTCCCCGAGGAGCCCTCGAGCCCTATCCCCCGATGGCGGACATCGGCCGGTCCGGCTGTACGAACGACGGGTCGTCGAGGCCCGCGCCCGCCTTCTTGCCCCACATCGCCAGGCGCCAGATCCGGGCGATCTCCTCGTCCGGCGCCCCGGAGCGCAGGGCCGCGCGCAGGTCGGTCTCCTCGCGGGCGAAGAGGCAGGTGCGGACCTGGCCGTCGGCGGTGAGGCGGGTGCGGTCGCAGGCCGAGCAGAAGGGGCGGGTGACGGAGGCGATCACGCCGACGACATGCGGTCCGCCGTCCACGATCCACCGCTCGGCGGGGGCCGAGCCCCGCTTCTCCGCGCCCTCCTCGGTCAGCTCGAAGCGGGTGCGCAGGGAGGTGAGGATGTCCCCGGCGGTGATCATGCCGTCGCGCTTCCAGCCGTGCTGGGCGTCCAGGGGCATCTGCTCGATGAAACGCAGCTCGTAGTCGTGCTCGATGGCCCAGGCGAGCAGGTCGGGGGCCTCGTCGTCGTTCAGGCCCGGCATCAGCACGGAGTTGACCTTGACCGGGGTCAGTCCGGCCTCGCGGGCGGCGTACAGGCCCTCCAGGACGTCCTTGTGGCGGTCCCGGCGGGTGAGGGTCTTGAAGACGTCGGGGCGCAGGGTGTCCAGGGAGACGTTGACCCGGTCCAGGCCGGCGGCCTTCAGGGCGGTGGCGGTGCGCTTCAGGCCGATCCCGTTCGTCGTGAGGGACATCCGGGGGCGGGCCTCGAGGGCGGCGACCCGCTCGACGATGCCGACGAGTCCGGGGCGCAGGAGGGGCTCACCGCCGGTGAAGCGGACCTCCTCGATGCCGAGTGAGGTGACGGCGATGTCGATGAGCCGCACGATCTCGTCGTCGGTGAGCAGATCGGGCTTGGCGAGCCACTGCAGGCCCTCCTCGGGCATGCAGTACGTGCACCGCAGATTGCAGCGGTCGGTCAGCGAGACCCTCAGGTCGGTGGCCACCCGGCCGTAGGTGTCGATGAGCACGTGGGCCCCCTCCTGGTCATGACCAGTTCTCGACGTACGTCCGTCACCTGCGAGCCTACGTGACCGCACGGACAGTGACACGGGTCCGATCCCACGACGTGGGACGGGGGTGGTGGTAGGGACGTACGAGCGGGGGCCGGAGGGCGGGTCCTTACAGGTCGTACGGCGGCTCGGCGAGGGCGTGCGCAAGCCGGTTGACCACGTCGGCGACGGTGAAGTCCCATCCGGTCAGGCGCGGCCCACTCCAGTTGATCCCCACCCGGAGGTCGTCCTCGGCGAGATCCGGCAGGGCCGCGCTGCGCCAGTGGTCCAGCGGCATCGGGACGGCCCGGAACGCGGGCCCCCACAGCTCGGCGGCACGCTGGGCGCGGGCCTCCGACGACCAGTAGGGGAAAGCGGGCCGTCCGGAACTCGACGCCGGGGTCGGACTGCCGTCGCCGTCCCGGACCCACCAGACGGTACGAGTCCGGGCGACCTCCCGGAAGAAGGCCGCCGCCTGAGCCCCACTGACACTCATCCGGATGAACCCTCGCCCTTCTCGTCCACATCGCCGCTCCGGGCGGCTTCGCCGATCACGGCAGCCAGAGCCTCCCCCGCCCCGACCTCGGCGAGCACGTCGGCCAGTGTCACCTGGTCTTCGGCATCGGCGCCGGAGAGGCACTCCAGCGCCACGCGCGTGAAATGTGAGGGGTCGATCTCACTCCTGGCCGCCCGAATCGCCTCTCGTGCGGGCTGAGTCCACGCCGCCGACAACGAGAGGTCGGTGAGCAGATGGAGCAGCGCGGGGACATCGTCCGGGAAGACGCGCAGGAAATCCAGAGCGACAGACCGATCCCACGCCGAGCTGCTGGTGAGCGCCTCTGCCAGCAGGTCCACGCGCGAGGGCAGCTGATTCACCTCGGCGCGACGCCGCGCGACCTCTTGCTCGACCGCGACCAAGGCCCGCCAGCTCTCCGCCCCGAGGGCTTGTTCCTCCGAACTCACAACCTCCCTGCCTTCCACTCGTCCCCGGCACGCCGGGCGGCCACGTCGCGCATCATGCGACGTGGCCGCCCGGAAGGGAACAGGAAACAGGGATCAGTGTGCGCCCGTGCCCGTCAGGGAGCGGACTTCCAGTTCCGCGTACTTGCCTGCGTCCGGTTCCTCCTTGGAGAGGATCGTGCCGAGCCAGCCCATCAGGAAGCCGAACGGGATGGAGATGATGCCCGGGTTCTTCAGCGGGAACCAGGCGAAGTCGACGTCCGGGAACATCGCCTTCGGGTCGCCGGAGACGACCGGTGAGAAGAGCACCAGGCCGACGGCGACGATCAGGCCGCCGTAGATCGACCACAGGGCGCCCTGGGTGGTGAACCGCTTCCAGAACAGGCTGTAGAGGATCGTCGGCAGGTTGGCGGAGGCCGCGACCGCGAAGGCCAGGGCGACCAGGCCGGCGACGTTGAGGTCGCGGGCGAGGGCGCCGAGGAGGATGGAGACGGCGCCGATGCCGATGGTGGCCAGGCGTGCGGCCCTGACCTCCTGCTTCTCCGTTGCGGTGCCCTTCTTGATGACGTTCGCGTAGATGTCGTGCGCGAACGACGAGGACGACGCCAGGGTGAGGCCGGCGACCACCGCGAGGATCGTCGCGAAGGCGACCGCCGAGATGGTGGCGAGCAGGATGGCGCCCCAGGCCGAGTCGACGCCGCCCAGATGCAGCGCGAGCAGCGGGGCCGCGGTGTTGCCGGACGGGTTGGACGCGATGATCTCGTCCTGGGAGATCAGCGCGGCGGCGCCGAAGCCGAGGGCGATGGTCATCAGGTAGAAGACGCCGATGATGCCGATGGCCCAGTTCACGGACTTACGGGCGGCCTTGGCGTTGGGCACCGTGTAGAAGCGGATCAGGATGTGCGGCAGACCGGCGGTGCCGAGGACCAGGGCGATGCCCAGGGAGATGAAGTCCAGCTTGGAGGTGCCGTTGGCGCCGTACTGCAGGCCGGGCTCCAGGAAGGCGGCACCCTTGCCGCTGTTGTCGGCGGCCTTGCCGAGCAGGTCGGAGATGTTGAAGTCGAACTTCAGCAGCACCAGGAAGGTGATCAGGATGGTGCCGCCGATGAGCAGCACGGCCTTGACCATCTGGACCCAGGTCGTGCCCTTCATGCCGCCGATGGAGACGTAGACGATCATCAGGACGCCGACGAGGGCGACGATGAGGATCTTGCCGGCGTCGGAGGTGATGCCGAGCAGCAGGGAGACCAGGACGCCGGCGCCGGCCATCTGCGCCAGCAGGTAGAAGATCGACACGACGATCGTGGAGGTGCCGGCGGCGGTGCGGACGGGCCGCTGGCGCATCCGGTACGCGAGGACGTCGCCCATCGTGTAGCGGCCGGAGTTCCGCAGCGGTTCGGCCACCAGGAGCAGCGCGACCAGCCAGGCCACCAGGAAGCCGATGGAGTACAGGAAGCCGTCGTAGCCGAAGATCGCGATGGCGCCGGCGATGCCGAGGAAGGACGCGGCGGACATGTAGTCGCCGGAGACGGCGAGGCCGTTCTGGAAGGCGCTGAAGGACCGGCCGCCGGCGTAGAAGTCGGCGGCGTCCTTGGTCTGGCGGCCGGCCCAGACGGTGATGACGAGGGTCGCGACCACGAAGAGCGCGAACAGGGTGATGATCAGCGTCCGGTGCTCGCTGGCCTCGTTGGCCGCGAGGGTCATCGCGGGGCTCATGCGCCGCCCTCCATACGTGTCTTGATGGCCTCGGCCTTGGGGTCGAGCTTGGCGTTCGCGTGCCGCGCGTACCACCAGGCGATGAGGAACGTGGTGACGAACTGGGCGATTCCGAAGACGAACGCGACGTTGATGTTGCCGACCAGCTTGGTGCCCATGAAGCCGCCCGCGTAGTTGGACAGCAGGACGTACAGCAGGTACCAGACGATGAAGGCGACCGTCAGCGGAAAGGCGAAGGAGCGGTAGGAGCTGCGCAGTTCGGCGAACTCCGCGCTCTTCTGCACCTCGCTGAACTCCTCGGTGGTGGGGAGCCGGTGTGTCTCTTTCGAGGGGGGCGGTGCGTCGGTGGCCACGGAGTCTCCTCGCGTTGCGGGCGCCGGTGCGGCGGTGGACGGGGACGGTTCTGGGCTCGAGGGCGGTTCGGGGGTCGGGGACGGGGTGGGTACGGACATGACGGCTCTGTCTTTCGCAGTGACATGGATCACGTGACCGGCTGGCGATGGTAGGGCCACGGCGGGTGATCCAAAAGAGGGCACGACCGGGCTCGCGCCTCCTGCCCAAGGTCACGGCGCCGCGTGAGGACCGGTTCAACTCCCGCTGCTTCTTTCCGAAGAAGCCGCGTCCGGATTGCTGGCCAGGGAGTTCGGGGATAGCTTCGGGCTGCACCACTCGTCATGTACCTGCCCGGGCGTCATCCCGCGTCCCGGGCCGTTCCGTTCCGGATGATGTGGAGATCCCATGACTCATCTGCGGTCCAGACGCCGTCTCGGCCTCGCCGTCCCGCTGGTCCTCTCGCTGACCGCCACGCTCGGCTTCCTGCCGACGGCGTCGTCCGCGGCCCCGCTCGCGGAGCCCACCGCGCAGGCCGCGGACGCGTCCTCCCTGGCGTACGTCGTCAACACCAGGACGGACCACCGCACGATCGAGTCCGTGAAGAAGGCGATCCGGGCGGCCGGCGGCACCGTGGTCGTCGCCTACGACCGGATCGGTGTCATCGTCGTCCACTCGGCGAACCCCGAATTCGCCCGCACGATACGGGCGGTGCGCGGCGTGCAGTCCGCGGGAGCGACCCGTACGGCGCCGCTGACCACCGCCGGCGCGACCGACGAGGGGCCCGTGGAGCCCCTGACGAAGCAGCAGGCCGCCAAGATCGCCGGCGCCGCCAAGACGGCCACGGGAAGCGACGAGGGCGCCCCGGAGCCGCTGGAGGCGGACCAGTGGGACCTGCGGGCGATCGGCGCCGACAAGGCCGCGCTGATCAACCCGGGCAGCCGCAAGGTGACCGTCGCCGTGATCGACACGGGCGTCGACGACACCCACCCGGACCTCGCCCCCAACTTCTCCGCCTCCCAGTCGGCCAACTGCGTCGGCGGCAAGGCGGACACCAGCGAGGGCGCCTGGCGGCCGTACACGAGCGGGGACTACCACGGCACCCATGTGGCCGGTGAGATCGCCGCGGCCCGCAACGGCGTCGGCGTCGCCGGTGTCGCGCCCGGCGTCAAGGTGGCCGGCATCAAGGTGAGCGACCCGGCCAACGGGCTGTTCTACCCGGAGAACGTCGTCTGTGCCTTCGTGTTCGCCGCCGACCACGGCGTGGAGATCACGAACAACAGCTACTACGTCGACCCGTGGATGTACAACTGCAAGACCGACCCGGACCAGAAGGCCATCGTGGACGCGGTCGACCGCGCCCAGCTGTACGCCCAGCGCAAGGGCACCCTGCACGTCGCGTCGGCGGGCAACAGCAACCACGACCTGGCCTCGGACGCCATCGAGGACACCTCCAGCCCCAACGACACCACCCCGGGCCCGCGCACCGTCGACCCGTCGGTGTGCCTCGACATCCCGACGCAGCTGCCGGGCGTCGTGACGGTCAGCGCGACCGGCGTGCAGAACCTCAAGTCGTACTACTCGTCGTACGGCAACCGGGTCGTCGACGTGGCCGCGCCCGGCGGTGACGGCCGCTACCAGATCCCGGACACGCCGTCGAAGAACGGGCGCATCCTGTCCACGCTGCCGGAGGGCGGCTACGGCTACCTCCAGGGCACCTCGATGGCCTCCCCGCACACCGCGGGCGTCGCCGCGCTGCTGAAGTCCCGCTACCCGAAGGCCACTCCGGCCCAGCTGACGGCTCTGCTGAAGGCCCAGGCGGACAACCCGGGCTGCCCGGCGTCGTACGACCAGAACGGCGACGGCACCCAGGACGCGGTGTGCGAGGGCGGCAAGCGGCTCAACGGCTTCTACGGAGCGGGCATCGTCGACGCCCTGGACGCCGTCGACTGAGCCGTATGGCGCATAGTGCGGTCATGACCGCACTGGAATCCGCCTGGTCGGCGGTGGGCGGCGACCCCGCCCTGCTGGAACGCGTGTCGGCCGTCGTGCGGGAGGGCGCGCTCACCGCGCGCCTTCCCGTGCGGGAGGCGGCGCGCGCCTGTGTGGGCGCGTGCGCCCTGGCCGCCGCGGAGGCGGGCGCCCGGCGGGCCGGGCTCGCCGGGGTGCCCGCGGTACGGCTGGACGACGGGGCGATCGCCACGGCGTTCGTCAGCGAACGGCACCTGCTGGTCGACGGGCGCGCCCCCGTCTGGTTCGCGCCGCTGTCCCGGTTCTGGCCGGCCGCCGACGGCTGGGTGCGCACCCACGCCAACTATCCGCACCACCGGGCCGCTCTGCCGGCCGCGCTGGGCGTCTCCCGGGAGGACCCGGACGCCGTGGCCGCGGCCGTCGCGGAGCGGCCCGCGCGCGAGGTGGAGGACGCCGTGTACGCCGCCGGCGGTCTCGCGGTGGCGCTGCGCACCCCCGCCGAGTGGGCGGCGCACGAACAGGCGGTGGAGGTGGCACGGCGCCCGCTGGTCGGACGGGAGCGGACGGCCCCGGCACGCGCGCGTGCGCTGCCGCCGCTCGACGGCACTCCCCTGCTGCCCGCCGCCGGGGTGCGGGTCCTGGACCTGACGCGGGTCATCGCGGGACCGGTCGCCACCCGCACGCTGGCCCTGCTCGGCGCCGACGTCCTGCGCGTGGACCCGCCACGGCTGCCCGAACTCGCCGACCAGCACACCGACACGGGCTTCGGCAAGCGCTCGGCGCTGCTGGACGCGGCGGTGGACCGGCGCGCCCTGGAGGAACTGCTGGCGGCGGCGGACGTGGTCGTCACCGGATACCGGCCGGGCTCCCTGGACCGGCTCGGGCTGTCGGCGCGGGCGCTGACCGAGCGCCGGCCCGGACTGGTCGTTGCGGAGCTGTCGGCGTGGGGCGCGTACGGGCCCTGGGGCGGGCGGCGCGGGTTCGACAGCCTCGTACAGGCCGCCACCGGGATCGCCGTGACGGAAGGGTCGGCCGAGCGGCCGGGCGCCCTGCCCGCGCAGGCCCTCGACCACGGCACGGGCTATCTGCTGGCGGCGGCCGTGCTGCGGGCGCTGACCGACCGGAGCGAGGACGGGCGCGGCTCCCGGCTGAGCCTGTCGCTGGCGCGTACGGCACACTGGCTGACCCACGAGGTCGCCCGAGGGCCGGCCGGGGACGCGGTGTACGAGGCCCCGGACGCCTGGCTCGCCGAGCGGGACGGTCCGCCGGGCCGGCTGCGGTACGCCCTGCCGCCGGTCTCCTTCGAGGGCGGCCCGCGCGACTGGGCGCGGCCTCCGGGAGTGTGGGGCGCCGATCCGGCCAGGTGGCTCTGAACCCCCGGGACACCGGCGGAATGGTCTTCCGTCAGTTCTTTTCCGGCGCTTGTGCGCCTCTGCGATGGTTTGTGAAGATCTTGAGGTGACGTTGACGAGATCCTCGACCGACATACCCGAGGGGAGCGGGCCCCGCCCCGGCGTGGGCCGGGCCGTCGCCGTCCTGGTCCTGGTCGCCGCGGCCGCGTGCGTCCCGCTGCTCGGGCCGTCCGCCGCGCTGCGCGGCACCGGGGAGGCGGCAGCGCCCGGCACGGCCGGGATCGGCCTGCTGCGCACGGTGCTGTTCGCGGCGCTGTGCGTCCCGCTGGGCGAGCTGTTCGTACGACGGCTGGCGCGGTCGGTGCCGGGGGTTCCACCGGCGCTGCCGCGTACGTGGGCGCCCCACGCCGCCGCCGTGGGTTTCGTCGCGGCCCTGGGGCTGGCCTCGGTCGTCTCCACGGGCAACCTGGTGCCGCACAGCCCCGCCGACCTCGACGTGGGCGGGCTCTACGCCACGCGCGACGGCAAGCTCGCACTGCTGGAGGTCAACGCGTTCGTGGTGGCCGGGCTCTGCGCGCTGTCGCGGCGCCCCGGCACCCAGGTGTGGCCGCTGGGCGCGCTGGTCGTCGCCGAGGCGCTGCGCGCCCATCCCACCACCGAGTACGACCCGTTGCTCGGCTCCGCGCTGACCCTGGTCCATCTGACCTGCGCCTCGCTGTGGGTGGGCGGACTGCTGTACGTCCTGCGGGCCCTGCGCGGCCGGGGTGCCGGGGAGGCGGGCGCGGCCCTGCTCGGGCTGTACGCGCGCGTGGCGGCCGCGCTGCTCGTCGCCCTGACGGCCACCGGGGTGTGCAGTGCGCTGCGCCGGATGCCGGCGGAGACGATCCTGACCCAGCTCACGGCGACGGCGTACGGGCGGGCCCTGCTGGCGAAGGTGATCCTGATGGTCGTCGTCGCCGGGCTGGCGCTGTGGGCCCGGATCCGGTTGCGCCGCGCCGCCGATCCGCTGACGGCGTGCACGCCCGCGCGTGCCGAGGTCGTCGCGCTGGCCGGGGTGGTCGCGCTGTCGGGGCTGCTGACGGCGCTGCCGGTGCCGATCCGCTGGTGAGGCGTCAGGGCGTGACCATGACCTTGAGGGCGGTGCGCTCGTCCATCGCCCGGTATCCGTCCGGGACGCCGTCCAGGCCGACGGTCAGGTCGAAGACGGGCGACGGGTCGATCGTGCCGTCCAGGACGTCGGGCAGCAGCTCCGGGATGTAGGTGCGCACCGGGGCGACACCGCCGCGCAGCGCGATGTTGCCGTCGAACATGACACCGAGGTCGAGTCCGGTGCCGCTGCCGTGCGGCACGCCGACGAACCCGATGGCGCCGCCGTCGCGGGTGACGCCGACCGCCGTCCGCATGGACTGCTCGGTGCCGACGGCCTCGACGACGGCGTGCGCGCCCTGGCCGCGGGTGAGTTCGCGGACGGCCTCGACCGCCGCGTCGCCGCGCTCGGCGACGACGTCGGTGGCGCCGAAGCGGCGGGCGATGGCGGTGCGGTCCGGGTGCCTGCCGAGGGCGATGATCCGTTCGGCGCCGAGCCGGCGGGCGGCGAGCACCGCGCACAGCCCGACCGCGCCGTCGCCGACGACGGCGACCGTGGCGCCGGGCCGGGCACCCGCGCCGAGGGCGGCGTGGTGGCCGGTGCCGAGGACGTCGGAGAGGGTCAGCAGCGCCGAGAGCAGGTGGTCGTCGGAGGCCGCGTCGCCGGGCAGCCGGACGAGGGTGGCGTCGGCGAACGGCACCCGGACGGCCTCGCCCTGGCCGCCGTCGGAGCCGACGGAGCCCCAGAAGCCGCCGTGCTCGCAGGAGGTGGTCAGGCCCTCGCGGCAGTAGTCGCAGACGCCGTCGGACCACATGAAGGGGGCGACGACGAGGTCGCCGCGCCGCAGTCCGCTCACCTCGGAGCCGGTCTCCTCGACGAGCCCGAGGAACTCGTGGCCGATGCGCTGTCCCGGCTTGCGGGCCGACTCGCCCCGGTAGGCCCACAGGTCGCTGCCGCAGATGCAGGCGCGCAGCACCCGGACCACGGCGTCCGTGGGTCGCTGGACGGCCGCGTCGGGCACGTCCTCGACCCGCATGTCGAAGGGGGCGTGGATCGTGGTGGCTCGCATGACGAGGGTCCTTCTCGTGGGGTGTGCGGGTGCCCGGGGCGGGCGGCGCCCGGGGGTGGTCGGGCGCGCGTCTCACCGTACGTCCCGGTCACCGGTCGGCGCGCTTCGGGGCGTGGGCGTGGGCCCCGGGCCCGCCTCGCCTACACCCCGGCGACGTCCAGCGCGCTGCCCGCCGCGTAGGTGACGCCCATGGCCAGGGCGCCGCCCGCCATGTTGCGCAGGACGGCCCGGGCGGGGGCGGCGGCGCCGAGGCGGGCGCTGCTCCATCCGGTCAGGGCCAGGGCGGCCAGGACGGAGACGACGGTGACGGACAGGCGGGTGTCGGCCGGGGGCAGCACCATCGCCAGCAGGGGCAGCAGAGCGCCGGCCGTGAACGCCAGGAAGCTGGCCCAGGCCGCGTGCCAGGGGTTGGTCAGCGCGTCGGGGTCGATGCCGAGCGCCACGCGCGCGTGGGCCCGCAGGGCGTCCCGTTCCGTCAGCTGGACCGCCGCCTCGCGGGCCACCTCGCGCGACAGCCCCCGGCGCCGCAGGAGGTCCGCCAGCGCCTCCAGTTCCTCCTGCGGACGCTCCGTCAGCTCGCGTCGCTCCTGGGCGAGTGCGGCCCGCTCGGAGTCGCGCTGGGTGGAGACCGACACGTACTCCCCCGCCGCCATCGACATCGATCCGGCGAGCAGTCCGGCCAGGCCCGCCGTGAGCAGGGCCGGACGGGTGTCGGTCGCGCCGGCCACGCCGACGACGAGGCCGGCCGTCGACACGATGCCGTCGTTGGCGCCGAGGACGGCCGCGCGCAGCCAGTTCAACCGCTCCCCCAGGGTGCCCCGGTGGGCCTGGTCGCGCTTCGGTTCGGTCATATGGGGAGGATCGCACCGCCGGGGACATCGGGGACGTACCGACGCTCCCGGGCCGGCCCGCGGATCGCCGGCGCGGGCCAACACCGCGCGTCCGCCGCCCGGTTGCGCCCGTCTGTTCGCCGGGCCCGAACAGGCGGGCGGGGCAGGGGACCTGAGGGCCGGGGCTGTCAGTCCCGGGCCGTATCCTCAGTGACCATGCTCGAAGACCCGACGACCACAGCGTCCTCCCCGGCTGCGTGGCCGGCCGCGTATCCGCAGGGATACGCGGTCGTTGACGTGGAGACCACCGGCCTCGCCCGGGACGACCGGATCATCTCCGCCGCCGTCTACCGGCTGGACGCGCTGGGCGAGGTCGAGGACCACTGGTACACGCTGGTCAATCCGGAGCGGGACCCGGGGCCCGTCTGGATCCACGGTCTGACGAGCGAGGCCCTGGAGGGCGCCCCTCTCTTCGCGGACATAGCCGAGGAGTTCGCGGCCCGGCTCGACGGCCGCGTGCTCGTGGCGCACAACGCCGTCTTCGACTGGCAGATGATCGCCCGGGAGTACGCGCGCGCCGAGCGGCAGGCGCCCGTGCGGCAGCGGCTGTGCACCATCGCGCTGTCCAAGGAGCTGGGCCTGCCCCTGCCCAACCACAAGCTGGCGACGCTGGCCGCGCACTTCGGCGTCGTCCAGCGCCGGGCGCACCACGCGCTGGACGACGCGCGGGTGCTGGCGGAGGCGTTCCGGCCGAGCCTGCGGGCCGCGGCGGCGGGCAGCGTACGGCTGCCGCTGCAGGAGTGCCTTCCGCTGACGGAGTGGCGGGACACGGCGGTGCCCCGGATCGGCCGGCAGCCGGGCGGGGCCGGCGGCTACCGCCCGACGAGCTGGCGCCCGTCCCGCAAGCGGCCCGCCTGCCCCTACCCGAACCCGGGGCGCTACGAGGAGGGCGGGCGGCTGAAGCAGGGGATGCGGGTCGCCTTCTCCGGGGACACGTCGACCGAGCGCGATCTGCTGGAGGACCGGGCGGTCGAGGCCGGGCTCCATGTGTCGACGAGTCTGTCCCGGCTGACCAGCCTGCTCGTCACGAACGACCCGGACTCGGGCACCTCGAAGGTGCTCAAGGCCCGGCAGTACGGGACGCCGGTGGTGGACGAGGCGGCGTTCGGTCAGCTCCTGGAGGATGTGGAACCGGCCACGGAGGGGTGACCGTACGGACGGGTGATTGACGCGCGACTCGCCCGGAGCCCTCTCGCCCCCGCCGCGGCGGGGGCCCACCCTGTGGCGCATGGCGACATGTGAAGTGTGCGGAAACGACTACGGCATGACCTTCGAGGTGCACGCGCAGGGCGCGGTGCACGTCTTCGACTGCTTCTCCTGTGCGATCCACCGCATGGCACCCATCTGCGAGCACTGTCGTGTGCAGATCATCGGGCAGGGAGTGGAGGCCGACGGCAACTGGTACTGCGGTGCCCACTGCGCCCGCGCGGAGGGAAAGGCGGGCATCGTCGACAAGGTGTGACCCGGTACCCGCGTGAACGCACCCCTCGACCGAGTTGTACGGTCGTGGGGTGTACCGCTTCCTGTTGTCCCGGCAGTGGGTGATCCTCACGCTGATCGCCCTGCTCCTCATCCCCACGATGATCCGGCTGGGCTTCTGGCAGATGCACCGCTACGAGGAGCGCGCCGCCCGCAACGACCTGGTCGCCGCCGCCCTCGACGCGAAGCCGGTGCCGGTGGAGCGGCTGACCTCTCCGGGGCACTCCGTGACCACCGGGCAGCGCTACCGCACCGTGACCGCCGAGGGCCGCTTCGACCCCGAGCACGAGGTCGTCGTCCGGCGCCGCGTCAACTCCGACGACAAGGTCGGTTTCCACGTCCTCACCCCGTTCGTGCTGACCGACGGCCGGGTACTGCTGGTCAACCGCGGCTGGATCCCGGCCGACGGCCCCAGCCAGACGGCCTTCCCGAAGATCCCCGCGCCGCCGAGCGGCCGGATCACCGTCTCGGGCCGTCTGATGCCCGACGAGACGACCGAGGCCAGCGGCATCAAGGACCTCAAGGGCCTGCCCGACCGCCAGGTCATGCTGATCAGCAGCGGGCAGGAGGCCCGGCGCCTGGCCGCCCCGGTGCTCGGCGGTTACATCGTGCAGACGGCCCCCGCGCCGAAGGGCGACCGCCCCGAGCCGATCGGCCCGCCCGGCGACGAGAACGCCGCGCTGAACTACGCGTACGCCCTGCAGTGGTGGCTGTTCGCGGCCGGCGTCCCACTGGGCTGGTTCATCCTGGCCCGGCGCGAGGCCCGCGAACGGGCGGCGGGCGCCTCGGAGCCGGCCGACGCCGAGCCGGTCGCCGCGGCACCCACGGCCTGACGTCGGCTGTGGCACCGGTCACTCCCGGGGCTCCCGCCTGATTGGCGGTGTACCCCCCGGGGAATCCGCACTTGCGTGCACCCCCGCATCGAGGACTACGCCCTGATCGGCGACGAGCAGACGGCGGCCCTGGTCGGCAGGGACGGTTCGGTCGACTGGCTGTGCCTGCCCCGCTTCGACTCGGCCGCCTGCTTCGCCAAGCTGCTCGGCGACGAGGACAACGGCCACTGGCGGATCGCCCCGAAGGGCGTCGACGGGCCCTGCACCCGCCGCGCCTACCGCCCTGACACCCTGGTGCTGGACACCGAGTGGGAGACCGCCGACGGCGCGATCCGGGTCACCGACCTGATGCCCCAGCGCGACGAGGCCCCCGACCTCGTGCGCATCGTCGAGGGGCTGCGCGGCCGGGTCACCGTGCACAGCGTCCTGCGGCTGCGCTTCGACTACGGCGCCGTGATGCCCTGGGTGCGCGAGTCGCACGGGCACCGGGTGGCCGTCGCCGGCCCCGACTCGGCCTGGCTGCGCAGCGAACCGCAGGTGCACACCTGGGGCGAGAACTTCGGCACCCACGCCGAGTTCACCGTCGAGGAGGGCGAGAAGGTCGCGTTCGTCCTGACCTGGCACCCCTCGCACCGGCCCCGTCCGGCGCTCATCGACCCGTACGAGGCGCTGGAGGTCAGCGTCCGGGACTGGCGGGCCTGGGTGCGGCAGTGCCGGTACGACGGCCCCTACCGGGAGGCCGTGGTCCGCTCCCTGATCACGTTGAAGGCCCTCACCTACCGGCCCACCGGAGGGATCGTCGCCGCCGCCACGACCTCGCTGCCCGAGGAGATGGGCGGGGTGCGCAACTGGGACTACCGCTACTGCTGGCTGCGCGACTCCACCCTCACCCTGAACGTCGGCCTGTCGGCGGGCTACCGGGAGGAGGCCGAGGCCTGGCGGGACTGGCTGCTGCGGGCCGTCGCCGGCGACCCGGCCGACCTGCAGATCATGTACGGGCTCGCCGGTGAGCGGCGGCTGCCCGAGTTCGAGGTGCCCTGGCTGTCCGGCTTCCACGGCTCCGCGCCCGTGCGCATCGGCAACGAGGCCGTCAACCAGCTCCAGCTCGACGTGTACGGCGAGGTCATGGACACCCTCGCGCTGGCCCGTGAGGCCGGCCTGCCCAACGAGCCGCACATGTGGGCGATCCAGGTGGCCCTGGTGGAGTGGCTGCGCGCGCACTGGCACCAGCCCGACGAGGGTCTGTGGGAGGTCCGGGGCGGCCGCCGGCACTTCGTGCACTCCAAGGTGATGGTGTGGGTGGCCGCGGACCGGGCGGTGCGCACCCTGGAGCACAACCCGAAGCTCCACGGCGACCTGGAGGGCTGGCGCGCGTTCCGCGACGAGGTGCACCGGGAGGTGTGCGAACGGGGCTACGATCCCGAACGCAACACCTTCACGCAGTCCTACGGCTCGCGGGAGCTGGACGCAGCCGTGCTGCTCATCCCCCGCGTGGGCTTCCTGCCGCCCGACGACCCTCGGGTCATCGGCACGATCGACGCGGTCCGCGCCGAGCTCAGCCATGACGGGCTGCTGCGCCGCTACAGCACCGAGGGGCAGTCGATCGACGGGCTGCCCGGCGGCGAGGGCGCCTTCCTCGCCTGCTCGTTCTGGCTGGCGGAGGCGCTGCACAGGGCGGGCCGCGCCAAGGAGGCGCG
Organism: Streptomyces sp. NPDC059852; assembly: GCF_042731455.1. Lineage (NCBI taxonomy): Bacteria > Bacillati > Actinomycetota > Actinomycetes > Kitasatosporales > Streptomycetaceae > Streptomyces > Streptomyces sp. NPDC059852. The sequence goes on from NZ_JBHWJK010000030.1 coordinate 43,679, forward strand.
CGAGCTGTTCGACCACCTGGTGGGCCTCGCCAACGACGTGGGCCTGCTGGCCGAGGAGTACGACCCGGTCGCCGGGCACCAGCTGGGCAACTTCCCGCAGGCCTTCAGCCACATCGGCCTGGTGAACACCGCCCTCGCCCTGTCCGGGGACGGCGGGGCAGGATAGGGACCATGGATCTTGGACTGAAGGACCGGGTGTACGTCGTCACGGGTGCCACGCGCGGCCTGGGCAACGCGACGGCACGGGAACTCGTGGCCGACGGGGCGAAGGTCGTCCTGACCGGCAGGGACGAGGAGCGGGTCGCCGCGGCCGCCGCCGACCTGGGGCCGGACGCGGTCGGCGTGGCCGTCGACAACGCCGACCCCGGGGCGCCGGAACGGCTCGTCGCCGCCGCGCGCGAGGCGTTCGGCCGCTTCGACGGCGTCCTCGTGAGCGTCGGCGGCCCGCCCGCCGGGTTCGTCGCGGACAACACGGACGAGCAGTGGCAGGCCGCGTTCGAGTCGGTGTTCCTCGGCGCGGTCCGGCTGGCGCGCACGGCGGCGGCCGAGCTCGACGAGGGCGGGGTCATCGGGTTCGTGCTGTCGGGTTCGGTGCACGAGCCGATCCCGGGGCTGACCATCTCCAACGGACTGCGGCCGGGGCTCGCCGGGTTCGCCAAGTCCCTCTCGGACGAGCTGGGGCCGCGCGGCATCCGCGTGGTGGGACTGCTGCCGGCGCGGATCGACACCGACCGGGTGCGGGAGCTGGACGCGCTGTCCGCCGACCCGGAGGCCACCCGGGCGGCGAACGAGTCGCGCATCCCGCTGCGCCGCTACGGCCGTCCGGAGGAGTTCGGGCGGGCGGCGGCGTTCCTGCTGTCCCCGGCCGCGTCCTATCTGACGGGCGTCATGCTGCCGGTGGACGGCGGGATGCGGCACGGGTTCTGAGCGCCGTGCGGACGCGGGCCGTCAACTCACCCGCTCCGCACCGTGCTTGACGCCCTTCATACGGACCTCCGCGGGCAGGGACGCCAGCCCCGCCGAGGTGCGGGCGTGGGCCAGGGCCCCGTCGGTGAACTCGTCGAGCGCCGCCCCGGGGTCCACGTGCGGCTCCAGCAGCAGCCGTACGCGGGTCTCGGGCGCGGTGCGCCTGCCCCGCAGACGGACGCGGGCGCGCTGCACGCCCTCCTGGGCGGCGGTCTCGCTCGCGAGGGCGTCCGCGAGGGCGCGGCCCCGCAGCAGCGCGCCCTCGCCGTCGCCGGTGTCGACGAGGACCTCGGTGAGGCGGCGCCGGCGCAGGTTCGCGGTCAGCCACCACAGGGCGAGCAGGACCAGCACCGCGAGGACGGCGATGACGACGGGCCACCACCAGTCGTCGTCCCGCCAGCGGGTCCGTTCGGCGTCGCTGAGCAGCACGTCGTGCCGGTCGTCGTGGATCCACCAGGAGGGCGCGGGCGCGCCGAGACCCACGGCGAACACCGAGCCGCCGATCACGAGCAGCACCAGTCCGGCGAGCCCGACGAACACCCGGTTCACGGTCCTGAGCACGGCCCTCACCCCTTCCGTCCGAGGCGCCGCACCCGCACGGACAGGGCGGGCCGCCGGGCCAGCCCCAGCCCCCGCACGGTCTCGGCGAGCGTGGCGTCCAGCTCGGCGCGTACGTCGTCCAGGTCGCGGAAGTGCGAGACGGCCCGGACCTCCGCCTTCGACCGGCGCACGCGCACGCGCACCGACTGGACGCCGGAGACCTCCATCGCCCGGTCGCGCAGGACCAGTGCGGCGAGGTCGCGGTGCAGCCCGGCGCGGACGTCGGCGTGGGTGCGCCGCATCGGCAGGATCCGCCGCAGACCGGGGGTGAGCGCGAGGAGCAGCAGCCACAGACCGAGGACGGCGACCAGTCCGGCGCCGACGAGCACCCAGGTGTCGTCGAGGGGGCGGTGGGCCAGCTGGTCGGCGAGTTCGCGGCGCCAGCGCATGGCGGGCCGGCCGGCCCGTACGGAGGCGATGTCGTACAGGAAGAAGCCGGCGCCCACGAAGAGCACCAGCGCGGTGAGCGCGGCGGGGACGCGGCGGGGCGACCAGAAGCGGCCCGCGCGGCCGGCCGGGGGCGGGGGCTCGTGGTCGGCGGCGGACGTCGACTGCCCGTGGTCGCCGGCCCCGTCGCCGGACCCGGTCGTCTTCTCCAGGACCGGCAGCCGCTCGGTGGCGCCCTCCTGTCCCCGGGACTCGCTCATCGCGTCCTCCCCTGTGCCGTGTCCCGCGCGGACGCCGGGTGCAGCCGCTCGACGTGCACGGCGACCTCGGTCACCTCCATGCCCACCAACGCGCCTACCCGTTCGGTGACATGGCGACGCACGGCCGCGCAGCGCGCGCCGATGTCGGTGGGGTGGCCGAGCTCCACGTGGACCCGGGCGCGGACGGTGTCATGGGCGACGACGACGTTGGCGTAGGGGCGTTCGGCGCCCTGGGGTGGCGGTCCCACGGCCTCCCGGGCGCACTGCGAGGCGATCTTCGCGACCACCCGGTCGGCGATCCGCAGGGAGCCCCGCTCCCCCGGCGCGATCTCGGCCGGGGGTCTGCGGACCTCCGCCGCCCCGCCGCTCACGGCCGTCACCGCCGCCGTTCGTCGCGGGGGCGGAAGAAGTCGCCGAGCTCCCAGTCACCCTCCAGGAACCGGCCGACGGCGAACCCGACGGCACCCAGGGCCGCCACCAGCACAAAGGCGCCGAATCCGCCGAAGTACCCGGCGAAGGCCAGTGCCATGCCGGCGATCATGCCGACCACGGCCATGCTCATGCTGCGCTCCTCAGCTTCTCGGCGCCTTCACGGACCCTGCCCCGGTGGCTCACTGGATGCGGCGCTCCGGTTCCTCTTCCTCCTCGTCCGGCAGCTTCACGTCGCTCACCGCGATGTTGACCTCGACGACCTCGAGGCCGGTCATCCGCTCCACCGCGTTGATCACGTTCTCGCGCACGTCGCCGGCGACGTCGGCGATGGACACCCCGTACTCGACGACGATCTCCAGGTCGAGCGCGGCCTGCTTCTCGCCGACCTCGGCCTTGACCCCGCGGGTGACCGACTTGTCCGTCCCGCCGCCGGGGACCCGGTCCCGCATGGCGCCGAAGGTCCGCGACAGGCCGCTGCCCATCGCGTGCACGCCTTCCACGTCGCGGGTGGCCATTCCGGCGATCTTCTCCACGACGCCGTCGGCGATGGTGGTCCTGCCCCGGGCCCCGGTGTCCGTGCCGCCGCGCCCGTGCCCCTGGATCTTCTGCTCCGTCATCTCGGTCATGGCCGTCCGTCCTTTTCGGTGGTCGTCCCTCGACCACCGTAAGCATGGTTACGGGATACCGCGCCACGGATACGGCAGTCTGGAGGAATGACGACGGCGGACCGGTGGCAGCGGGCGGTACGGCAGCAGATCGGGCTCGGACGGCTGCTGCCGCTGGGCGGCGCGCGCGACGGCGCGTGGATCTTCGAAACGGCGGCCGCGGCGGTGCTGCGGCGCGCGGCGGAGCCGGTGCGCGGTGCCCGGCTGGGCGCGCTGCGGATCAGGCCGGCCGATCCGGGCGGCGCCGCCGAGCCGGTCGTGCCGCCCCCGCCGAGCGCCCTGCCGCCGGGGCCGCTGCGGATCACGGCGGAGTGCGCGGCGGCCGGCGCCGAGCCGCTGCCGGTCACGGCGGACCGGCTGCGCGCGGCGCTGTCGGCCGCCTCGGATCACCTCGGTCTGACGGTGACCGAGGTGGATCTGCGGGTGACGGCCCTGTTCGACGAGGACGGCGGCGACGAGAGCCCGGCGGCCGGCCGGTCGGCCGAGCCGGTGCCCCCGGCGCGGCCCGCGAACCCCGACGAGGAGCGCGTCACGGCCGTCGTCCTGGCGGTGCCCGGGGTGAGCGGGCTGACCGGCGCGCTGGGCGGGCCGGGCCGTTCGGTGCACGTCGGGACGCAGCAGGACGGGGCCGCCCTGCCGCACCGGCATGTGCGTGTGGAGCTCGCGGTCGCCGCGGACCACCGGGCCGTGGAGGTGGCCCGGGAGGTGCGCGAGCGCGTGGGCCGGGCCCTCGCGGACCGGCCGACGGTGGCCGTGGTGGTCACCTCCGTCGGCTGACCGGCGCGCGGCTCACTCGCCGAGGCCGGCCAGGTCCCGCAGACGGCGTGCCTGCGCGGCCCGCTCGGCGCCGCGCTGCTCGTCGTAGGTGCGGTCGGTGGCACCGCGCAGCAGCGCCTTGGTCTCCACGACGGCGTCCCGCGGCGCGGCGACGATCGCCCCGGCCAGGTCCCGTACGGCGTCGTCGAGCTGGTCCGCGGGCACGGCGAGGTTGGCGAGCCCGCTCGCCACGGCCTCCTCGGCCGACACGGAGCGGCCCGTCACACAGATCTCCAGCGCGCGGCCGTAGCCGACGAGCCCGACGAGCGGATGCGTGCCGGTCAGGTCGGGCACCAGCCCGAGGCTGGTCTCACGCATGGCGAACTGCACGTCGTCGGCGACGACGCGCACGTCACAGGCGAGCGCGAGCTGGAAGCCCGCCCCGATGGCATGGCCCTGCACGGCGGCGATGGACACCAGGTCGTTGCGCCGCCACCAGGTGAACGCCTCCTGGAACCCCGCGATCGCGGAGTCGAGCTCGCCGTCACTGCTGCGCGCGAGGTCGATGAAGGAGGGTTCGCCCTCGATCCCCTCGGGCGTGAACATCTTGCGGTCGAGTCCCGCGGAGAAGGACTGGCCCTCTCCGCGCAGCACGACGACGCGCACGCTGCCCGGCAGGACCCGACCGGCCTCGGCGAGCGTCCGCCACATGGCGGGGCTCTGCGCGTTGCGCTTGGCCGGGTTGGTCAGGGTCACCGTCGCGATCGCGCCGTCGACGGTGAGCCGGACGTGGTCCTTGTCGAGCAGGGGAGCGATGTCCTGGTCGGGCGAAGCCATGGGGTGCCTCCGATGCGTGCGGTCAGCCTGCGGATGCCGTGGGGCACCCACCAAGTGACTGCACAGTAACCACCCGGTCGATCCGGAGTCCCGCCGGGCCCCTCAAGGGCTCAGGGGCGGACCGGCCGGGTGGTCACCATCGAAGACGATGGACCGCCCGGGATCAGGACGATGCGGCCTTCTTGCCTCGCGTCGCCCCGCCACGCCCACGGAGCGTGACGCCCGATTCGCTGAGCATCCGGTGGACGAAGCCATACGAGCGGCCGGTCTCCTCGGCCAGTGCCCGGATGCTCGCACCGGAGTCGTACTTTTTCTTCAGGTCTGCCGCGAGCTTGTCGCGCGCGGCGCCGGTCACCCGGCTGCCCTTCTTCAGAGTCTCGGCCACCCGTGCCTCCTCATGGGAAGTGCGCTCTGGTCTCCTCATGATCACCCCTCCGGGGCCACATGGCCACCCATTCGGCAAGGTCCGTGAGACATGGTTGTGACGACAGGAGCGCGTCCCCACATGCGGAATAGCGAATTCCGAGCGCTCCCGTCCGTACAGCCGAACGGGTTCATTTATGAATTCCCAGGTCAGCGTCCTGGCATACGCGCGCCCCCGCCGATAACCGACGGGGGCGCGAAATCGATGTACTACACACCTCGGTACGAGGAGATCTCACACAGATGGTGGATCACCCGTGGGCCGAATGATCCATAGCCCGTGGATCACGTATTCGATCAAGCGAGGGCGACGAGATCCGCGTAGCCGGCGCCCCACAGGTCCTCGACACCGTCGGGCAGCAGGATGATCCGCTCCGGCTGCAGGGCCTCGACGGCACCCTCGTCGTGGGTGACGAGGACGACCGCGCCCTTGTAGGTGCGCAGCGCGCCGAGGATCTCCTCGCGGCTGGCCGGGTCGAGGTTGTTGGTGGGCTCGTCGAGCAGCAGAACGTTCGCCGAGGAGACGACCAGGGTGGCGAGGGCCAGCCGGGTCTTCTCACCGCCGGAGAGGACGCCGGCCGGCTTGTCGACGTCGTCGCCGGAGAACAGGAACGAGCCGAGCACCTTGCGGACCTCGACGAGGTCCATGTCGGGGGCCGCCGAGCGCATGTTCTCCAGGACGGTGCGGTCGGGGTCCAGGGTCTCGTGCTCCTGGGCGTAGTAGCCGATCTTGAGGCCGTGGCCGGGGATGACCGCGCCGGTGTCCGGCTGCTCCACTCCGGCGAGAAGGCGCAGCAGTGTGGTCTTGCCGGCGCCGTTGAGGCCGAGGATGACGACGCGGGAGCCCTTGTCGATGGCCAGGTCGACGTCGGTGAAGATCTCCAGGGAGCCGTACGACTTCGACAGGCCCTCGGCGGTGAGCGGGGTCCTGCCGCAGGGGGCGGGCTCGGGGAACCGCAGCTTGGCGACCTTGTCGGACTGGCGGACCTCCTCCAGACCGGACAGCAGACGCTCGGCGCGGCGGGCCATGTTCTGCGCGGCGACCGTCTTGGTGGCCTTGGCGCGCATCTTGTCGGCCTGGGCGTTGAGCGCGGCGGCCTTCTTCTCGGCGTTCTGGCGCTCGCGCTTGCGGCGCTTCTCGTCGGCCTCGCGCTGCTGCTGGTAGAGCTTCCAGCCCATGTTGTAGACGTCGATCTGGGCGCGGTTGGCGTCCAGGTAGAACACCTTGTTCACGACGGTCTCGACCAGGTCGACGTCGTGGGAGATCACGATGAAGCCGCCGCGGTAGGTCTTCAGGTAGTCCCGCAGCCAGACGATCGAGTCGGCGTCGAGGTGGTTGGTCGGCTCGTCGAGGAGCAGGGTGTCCGCGTCGGAGAAGAGGATGCGGGCGAGCTCGATACGGCGGCGCTGACCGCCGGAGAGGGTGTGCAGCGGCTGGCCGAGCACCCGGTCGGGCAGGTTGAGCGCGGCGGCGATGGTGGCGGCCTCGGCCTCGGCCGAGTAGCCGCCCTTGGTGAGGAACTCCGTCTCCTGGCGCTCGTACTGCTTGAGGGCCTTCTCGCGGGTGGCGCCCTGGCCGTTGGCGATGCGCTGCTCGTTGTCGCGCATCTTGCGGATCAGCACGTCGAGGCCGCGCGCGGAGAGGATGCGGTCGCGGGCGAGGACGTCGAGGTCGCCGGTGCGGGGGTCCTGCGGGAGGTAGCCGACCTCGCCCGAGCGGGTGATCTGTCCGGCGGCCGGGATGCCCTCGCCGGCCAGGCACTTGGTGAGGGTCGTCTTGCCCGCGCCGTTGCGGCCGACGAGGCCGATGCGGTCACCCTTGGCGACGCGGAAGGTCGCGGACTCGATGAGGACGCGCGCGCCGGCGCGCAGCTCGATACCGGTGGCGGAGATCACGGTCAGACTCCAGGGCGGGGCTAGGTGGCGGTATGGGCGGCTGAGGACAGTCCCGCCGTCTAATGCGCGAGGAGAATGGCCATGGGGCCAGTCTAACGGGGCGGTGCAACCAGTTTTTCCGGCTTCGGACGACCCGGGACGGGTCGTGCATCACACCGGCGGCGGCGACGAGCGCCCGGGGTCGCCGGCGCACGAAAGGGTGATGGAGGGCGCGGGCCCGGCCGGGGTGTACGCCGTCGTGGACGACGTCGACGCGCCCCCCCCGGCGGGCACGGGCGGCTGAGGGGCGCGGGCCCGGCTCAGCTTCCGCCGGTGTGCACCTGGAAGGCGGCCCGGCGTACGGCCCTGGCGAGGGCCGGGTCCGGGTGCGCCGCGGCGAGGGCGACCAGGACCTGCACGGTGCGGGGGTGGCCGACGGCACGCACCTCGTCGAGGAGGGCGGGCACGGTCGGCTGGACGGCGGACTCCAGGTGCCGCACCAGCATGGGGGCCTCGCCGTGGTCGGCGACGGCTGCGGCGGTGTCCACCCACAGCCAGGTGGCCTCCTCGCGGGTCAGCACCTCGTGGGCGTCCTCGGGGTCGGCGCCGTCGTGCTCGGCGAGCCACAGCAGGGCGTAGGGGCGCAGGGCCGGCTCGTCGGCGATCGCGCGGACGTCGGGTTCGGCGGGGGCGCCGACCACGCGCAGCGCCTCGAAGGCGAGGCCGCGCAGCAGGGCGTCGTCGCCGCGGGCGGCGGCCAGCAGCTCGGTGACGGCGCTGCCGACGGGGCGGGCGGCGAGCCAGGCGCGGTACTCGTCGCGGGCGGCGTTGGGGCGCAGCTGGGCGCAGCCGCGCAGCATGTCCTCGGCGGACCGCTCGATGTTCCCGGCGGGGCTCTGGGCGGCCACGCAGATCTGCTCCAGCTTGACCCAGACCGCCCAGCTGCCGAGCGGGGTCAGGGTGGCCTGGCCGTCGCCGTAGGTGAGGGCGCCGACGGAGGCGAGGGCGGTGAGGGCCCAGTCGAGCAGCGGGGCGAGCGGGGTGTCCTCGACGGGTCTCGCGTCGGGGAGCGGCTCGGGGCCCGGCCCGTACGCGATCTCGCAGCGTTCGGTGCGCAGCTCGGTGACGCGCTGCTCCAGCAGGTCGAGGAGCTGCTCGACGGGGACCGGCCCGGCGGACAGCTGGAGGAAGGACAGCACCTGGGGCAGGGCCGAGACGACGTCGGCGACGGCCGCGTGGTGGAGGTGGGCGGGCTCGGGGTGGGCCAGCGACCAGGCGTCGAAGAGGGCGACCCAGCCGCGCAGGACGGCGCTGTCGTCGCGGTCCCAGGCACGCAGCCGCCAGCTGGGGCGGGCGCTGTCGCCGTGCACCTCGACGAGGCCGGCGAGCCGGGCGGTGTCCCAGTCGGCGCGGACCTGAGCGACGCTCAGGCCGAGGGCGCGGGAGGCGTGTTCGGCGGTCTCGTCGGAGAGGGTGCCTTTGCCGTCGGGGTTCGCGTTCGTACGGCCGGGGCGCAGGGCGGTGTCGGCCCAGAGGGCGACGCGGACCGCGCCGGCGAGGAGGGAGCGTGCCATTCCGGCCAGCTCGGACCGGGCCGGTGTGCCCTCCGGCGGCCGGGGCGCGGGTCGGCGCGGGCGCCGCTGGTTCACTGCTCCGGGGGCGGCGGCCAGGGGTCGCGGGCGGACGAGTCGAAGCCTGGAGTCGCGCGGGATACGGGACGTCACGGGTGCAGTCTTCCGGTTGACGGTCCGAAAACCCAAACGGAATGCCCCGAGGGGCTCCGGGGAGGGCCGGCGCGAGGGGCCCGACGGGTGCCGGGCACCCGGAACAGGCCAGCGGTACGGCCTTAAACGGAATGGCACGGGACCGGCCGGGCGGGCCGGTCCCGCGGGGACGTCTCAGACCAGCGGCGTCATGAAGCGGCGCAGCGACTCCTCGTAGAAGCCGGGGTCGGCGTTCCACATGGCGGCGTGCGGGGCGTCCCGCACGGTGTGCAGGGTGACGAGGTCGGGGTGGGCCCTGGCCAGGCGGCGGGACAGGGTCCAGGGGGCCACCCGGTCGCCGGGGCCGTGGAAGACGACGGTGGGGACCGTGACGCCCTCGAAGGCGTCGGTGCCGGAGCGGTCGGCGGTCAGGTTCGCGCGGCCCTGGGCGGCGCGGACGGCGAGGGGCAGCAGGGCGTTCGGGGTGTGGCGGGCCGCGGCGAGGGCGCGCAGCGTGGTCTCCCAGCTGAGCACCGGGGAGTCCAGGACGAGCCCGGCGATCCGGTCGCGCAGACTGGAGCGGGCGGCGGCGCGCAGCGCCATGGTGGCGCCGGTGGACCAGCCGAGCAGGACGATCTTCCGGGCGCCGTAGCGCACGGCGTAGCGCATCGCGGCGTCGACGTCGCGCCACTCGGTCTCGCCGAAGTGGTGCAGGCCGTCCGGCGGGCGGGGCGCGCCGAGGTCGCCGCGGTAGGCGAGGGCGAGCACCGGGACGTGGCGGGCGTTGAGGGGCCGCATGAGGTTCATGGCGTGTTCGCGGGTGGTGCCCAGGCCGTGCACCGCGATGAGCCAGGTGCCCCGGGCGCCGGGCACGAACCAGGCGGGCAGCGAGCCGAGTTCGCCCGGGATGTCGATGTCGGCGTGGTCGAGGCCGAGGGTGGCGCGCGGGTTGCCGACGTACACGTTGGGCGTGAGCCACACGCTGTCGCCGGGCTTCAGGGTGCCGTGGGTGACGCGCTCCAGGCGGCGGACCACGGTGTCGGCGGAGTGCTGCGCGTCGTCGAGGACCGGGCCGACGACGGCGTGCGAGCCGTCACCGGCCAGGCCGTACGTGCCGGGGCGCAGTGAGGCCAGGTCGCGGGTGAGGGTGATCTGCCCGGCGGCCGTGGCGTGCACGGTGAGCCGGGGTTCGGTGGGCAGCGGGCGGCCGGGGGTCGCCGTCAGGGCGGCGCCGCTGGCGAGCCGCCCGGCGGCGACGCTCGCGGCGCCGGCGGCCAGGGCCACGGAGACGGCTGCGGCCGTCGTTCGGACAGTGCGCACCCGTCCAGTGTCCGGAACGACCGGCCCGACGGCCAGTGGGAGGGCGGGACGGGGTGACGGGGGCGCCACCGCGCGGGGAGCCCCCGGCCGTGCGTCCCCGCCGCCACGGCCCGCACCCCGTACGGCGCGGGCGGGCGGCGGGGTGCCTGGAGCCGGGCAGGGGAAAGCGGCCGGGTGGCCATGAGGTGACCCAGGGTGCCGCCGACGGGCCGTCAGCCCCGCTGGCCGTACCCCTTCAGCCGGTTCCCCACCTCCGCGACCTGTTCCTCGGACAGGAGGGCCGGGGTCAGGCCCGGGACCGAGGACGCCGTGAGCCAGACGCGGCACATCCATTCCAGTTGGGCCGTGCGGTCGTACGCCTGGTCCAGGGTGGCGCCGTGGGCGACGGTGCCGTGGTTGCGCAGGAGGCAGGCGGTGCGGCCGGTGAGGGCCCGCAGCATGTTCTCGGCCAACTCCTCGGTGCCGTAGGTCGCGTAGGGGGCGACCCGGACGGGTCCGCCGAGGGCGGCGGCCATGTAGTGGATCAGCGGGAGCTCGGGCACCAGGGTCGAGACGGCCGTCGCGTGGACGGCGTGGGTGTGCACGACGGCGCGGGCGTCGGTGGCGCCGTAGACGGCGAGGTGCATGGGCAGCTCGCTGGTCGGCACCAGCGTGCCCAGCACCTGCCGGCCGTCGAGGGCGACGCCCGTGACGTCCTGGGCGGTGAGCCGGTCGTAGGGCACCCCGGAGGGCGTGACCAGCACCGTGTCCCCGACGCGCACCGAGACGTTCCCGGACGTGCCGACGACGAGTCCGTCGGCGACCGTCCGGCGGGCCGTCGCGACCAGGGACTCCCAGGCCGCCGCCTCCTCGGGCCGCACCGTGCGCCGGTACGGGACGTCGCCGTCCCCCTGCTCCCACCGTTCGTCAGCCATGCGGCGATCCTGCCAGGCGCGATGCGCGAAGGCGCCGGTGCGTGGGGGCACTTCAGGACGGAGGGGCGACCCCCGGGAGGGCGCATACCCGGACATACCGCCCACGTGACCGCTTGGCCGGGGATCGATCAGAGTTCAACGATCTTCGCACCAGAAGGACGTCGACTGGCCGGAGAGCCGGGCCAGGGGCGCCCGGTTCGTCTACGTCAAGGCCACCGAGTCGCACACCTACCGCAACCCGTACCACGCCCGGCAGTACGACGGCGCCCGAGCCGCCGGCCTGGTGCGCGGCGCCTACCACTTCGCCCTGCCCGACCGGTCCTCGGGCCGCGCGCAGGCGGCGTTCTTCGTGCGCAACGGAGGCGGCTGGCGGCCGGACGGCTGGACCCTGCCGCCCGCGCTCGACATCGAGTACAACCCGTACGGCTCGCACCAGTGCTACGGGCTGCGCAAGGCGGCGATGACCGCCTGGATCCGGGCGTTCAGCGACGAGGTGCGCCGGCTGACCGGCCGCCGCCCGGTGATCTACACCACCGCCCACTGGTGGAACACCTGCACCGGCGCCTCCCGCGCCTTCGCCGACCACCCTCTGTGGGTGGCCCGCTACGATGCACCGGACCCCGGAACGCTGCCGTCCGGATGGCGGACCTGGACCCTCTGGCAGTACGACAACGGCGGCAGCCTGCCGGGTGACCAGAATCTCTTCGACGGGTCCCTCACCCAGCTGAGGGCGTTCGCCCGCGGCGGGTGAACCGCGCCCCGCCCGCGCCCCGCCCGGGCACCCTGGACGGAGGGCTTCCGTTCATAGGGGAAACCCTCCCTGCCGGACACCGCGCGGCCCGCCCCAGTTCACCTTCCGTTCACTCAGGTTTCCTACGTTCATCGAGCCAATGACCTCGAACGATTGCCTGGGTAAATGGAAAACTTCTCGCTGATCCTCGCGATCGTGGTGGTAACCGCGCTCGCGTTCGATTTCACGAACGGTTTTCACGACACCGCCAACGCGATGGCCACGACCATCTCGACCGGTGCGCTCAAGCCCAAGGTCGCGGTGGCCATGTCCGCCGTGCTCAACCTTGTGGGCGCCTTCCTCTCGGTGGAGGTCGCCAACACGATCTCCAAGGGTCTCGTCGACGAGACCGGCATCCGTCCCGAGGTCATCTTCGCCGCGTTGGTCGGCGCGATCCTCTGGAACCTCCTCACCTGGCTGGTGGGCCTGCCCTCCAGCTCGTCGCACGCCCTGATGGGCGGCCTGATCGGCGCCACCATCGCCTCGGCGGGCGTCGGCGCCGTCCACGGCGACGTGCTCGTCACCAAGGTCCTCCTCCCGGCCGTCGCCGCCCCGATCGTCGCGGGCGTCGCGGCCCTGCTGGCCACGCGGCTCACGTACACCCTCGGCAAGAAGGCCGACGGCGAGGCCTCGAAGAAGGGCTACCGCGCCGGCCAGATCGCCTCCGCGGGCCTCGTCTCCCTCGCCCACGGCACCAACGACGCCCAGAAGACCATGGGCATCATCACCCTGGCCCTGGTCGCGGGCGGCGCCCTCGCCCCCGCGTCGGACCCGCCCACCTGGGTCATCCTCTCCGCCGGCCTGGCCATCGCGCTCGGCACCTACCTCGGCGGCTGGCGGATCATCCGCACCATGGGCAAGGGCCTCACCGACCTCCAGCCGCAGCAGGGCTTCGCCGCCCAGACCAGCGCCGCGACGGTCATCCTGGCCTCCTCCCACCTCGGCTTCTCCCTGTCCACCACGCACTCCGTCTCCGGCTCCGTGATGGGCGCCGGTCTCGGCCGCAAGGGCGGCGTGGTCCGCTGGTCCACGGCCACCCGGATGTTCGTCGCCTGGGCCCTGACCCTGCCGGCCGCCGCGCTGGTCGCCGCGCTCGCCGAGTACGTGACGGGCCTCGGCGGCTGGGGCACCGCCGCCGTCGCGGTCTTCCTGATCGCCTCCAGCTTCGCGATCTGGCGGATCTCCCGCCGCGAGGTCGTCGACCACACCAACGTCACCGCCGACGACGAACCGGCCGGTGTGGTCACCACCGCCATGGCCGCCGTCACCCCGCCTCCCACGGGCACGGTGACCGAAGACCTCTCCGTCACCCTCCCGGCACCGGCCCCCGGACCCGAGCCGACCAAGGCCGCCGTCTGACCCCCGGTCACCCCTCCCGGCAACACAAGGAAGCAGCATGAAGATCGACTGGGCGGCCCTCGGCTCCGTCTTCGGTGTCAGTCTCGTCGTCACGGTGGCCCTGGTGGCCCTGTTCACCCTCGGCATCGCCGGACTCTCGCGCCGCGAACGGGCGGTCGCGCAGGGCGACTCGGCGGCGCTCGCGGTCGCCGGCGCCTACGCGTGCTTCGCAGCGTGCACGGCGGCCGTGGCGTACGGCATCTACCTCATCGTGGCCTGACGTACGACGCGCGACTCCTGAGGTGCGTGACGGGACACCGTCGCGCACCTTCGGTGTGTGTGGGCCTGCGCACACTCTCCCGTCGCAGGTCACAGGCAAGTTGACGGCCGTCCCGACCCGTGGTGGACTTCCGGAGCCATCTACGGCGGCAGAAGAGGAAGCCGGTGCGAATCCGGCGCGGTCCCGCCACTGTCACCGGGGTAGTAACCCCCGGGAGCCAGGAACTCTCGCCGCCGGTCTCGTCGAACCAGGGCGTGGACACCCTGAGTGAGGACATCACGCGATGCTCGCCTGCCGATCGTCACGCAGTACCGGACCCCTGTCCGACGCCACCACCGGCTGACCCCCATGCGTGCCGAACGCGTCTTCGCGTACGGCGCCGCCGCCGGACTCCTCGGTGACCTGCTGCTCGGCGATCCACGCCGTGGGCATCCGGTCGCCGCGTTCGGACGTGCCGCGGGCGCCGTGGAACGGGTGTTGTGGCGCGACCACCGCGCCTGGGGTGTGCTGCACACCGCCGTGTGCGCCGGTGGCGCCGTGGCGGCCGCCGCGCTCGGCGCACGCGCCGTGCGCCCCTCCCCCGCCGCCTCCGTCGCCCTGACCGGCGCCGTCACCTGGGCCGTCGTCGGCGGCACCTCGCTCGCCCGGGAGGCCCGGACGATCGGACGTGCCCTGGAGGCCGGGGACGTCGAGACGGCGCGGGCGCGGCTGCCGCATCTGTGCGGCCGGGACCCGCAGGCGCTGGACGCCGACGGGATCGCCCGGGCCGTGGTGGAGTCCGTCGCCGAGAACACCTCGGACGCCGTGGTCGGCGCCCTGGTGTGGGGGGCCGTCGCCGGGGTGCCGGGCCTCGCCGGCTTCCGGGCCGTCAACACGCTCGACGCCATGGTCGGGCACCGCTCCCCCAAGTACCGCCGCTACGGCTGGGCTTCGGCCCGTCTCGACGACGTCGCCGGCTGGCCGGGGGCCCGGCTGACCGCCGCGCTGGCCGCCGTCGCCGGGGGCGACCCCCGGGGCGCCGTACGGGCCTGGCGTGCGGACGCGCACCGGCATCCCAGCCCCAACGCGGGCCCCGTGGAGGCGTCGTTCGCGGGCGCGCTCGGGGTGCGGCTCGGCGGGACGCTGTCGTACGGCGGGCGGGTGGAGCACCGGCCGGTGCTCAACGGCCCCGCCGGACGGGCCGTTCGGGTCACGGACATCGAGCGGGCCGTGCGGCTCTCGCAGCGGGTGGGGGTGCTGGCGCTGGGCGTGTGCGCCGGGACGCGGCTCCTGCTCGGGCGGCGCGCGGCGAGAGGAGGTGCCTCGTGAAGGGCGGGCTGCTCGTCGCCGGCACGACCTCCGACGCCGGCAAGAGCGTCGTCACCGCCGGGATCTGCCGCTGGCTGGTCCGGCAGGGGGTGAAGGTCGCGCCCTTCAAGGCGCAGAACATGTCGCTGAACTCGTTCGTCACCCGCGAGGGCGCCGAGATCGGGCGGGCGCAGGCCATGCAGGCGCAGGCGTGCCGGATCGAACCGACCGCGCACATGAACCCCGTCCTGCTGAAGCCGGGCGGGGACCAGAGCAGTCAGGTGGTGCTCCTGGGCAGGCCGGTCGGCGAGATGAGCGCGCGCGGCTACCACGGCGGACGGCAGCAGCGGCTGCTCGGCACCGTGCTGGACTCCCTCGCCGAGCTGCGGGCCTCGTACGACGCGGTGATCTGCGAGGGCGCCGGTTCGCCTGCCGAGATCAACCTGCGGCGCACGGACATCGTGAACATGGGGATCGCGCGCGGTGCCCGGCTGCCGGTGCTGGTCGTGGGCGACATCGACCGGGGCGGCGTCTTCGCCTCGTTCTTCGGGACGGTGGCGCTGCTGGCGCGCGAGGACCAGGAACTGGTCGCCGGGTTCCTCGTCAACAAGTTCCGCGGCGACGTCTCGCTCCTCGAACCCGGTCTGGACATGCTGCACGGCCTCACAGGACGGCGGACGTACGGTGTGCTGCCGTTCCGGCACGGTCTCGGCATCGACGAGGAGGACGGCCTGCGGGTGTCGCTGCGCGGGGCGGTGCGCGAGTCCGAGGTGGCCGCCCCGGTCGGCGAGGACGTGCTGCGGGTCGCCGTGTGCGCGGTGCCGCTGATGTCCAACTTCACCGACGTCGACGCGCTCGCCGCCGAACCGGGCGTCGTCGTGCGGTTCGTGGACCGGCCGGAGGAACTGGCCGACGCGGACCTGGTGGTGGTGCCCGGCACCCGGGGCACCGTCCGCGCCCTGGCGTGGCTGCGGGAGCGGGGGCTGGCCGGGGCCCTGGTGCGCCGGGCCGCCGAGGGCCGCCCGGTCCTAGGGATCTGCGGCGGCTTCCAGCTCCTCGGCGAGCACATCGAGGACGACGTCGAGAGCCGCGCCGGGCATGTCGACGGCCTCGGCCTGCTGCCCGTGCGGGTGCGGTTCGCCCGCGAGAAGACCCTGACCCGGCCCCGCGGTGAAGCGCTCGGCGAGCGGGTCGAGGGCTACGAGATCCATCACGGGGTCGCCGAGGTCCTGGCGGGTGAACCCTTCCTGGACGGCTGCCGGGTCGGTCAGACCTGGGGCACCCACTGGCACGGCTCGCTGGAGTCCGACGCCTTCCGGCGCGCCTTCCTGCGGGAGGTGGCGGCCGCCGCGGGCCGCCGCTTCGTGCCGGCGCCCGGCACCTCGTTCGCCGCGCTGCGCGAGGAGCAGCTCGACCGGCTCGGCGACCTCATCGAACAGCACGCGGACACGGACGCGCTGTGGCGGCTCATCGAGTCGGGCGCGCCGCCAGGACTGCCCTTCATCCCCCCGGGAGCGCCCGCATGAGCACAGTGTTGTTGCTGTCGACCGCCGACACGGACCTGCTGGCGGCACGCGCCGGCGACGCCGCGTACCGGATCGGCAACCCCACCCGCCTGGACGTCGCGTCCGAGCTGCCCGCGCTGATCGAGGGCGCCGACATCGCCGTCGTACGGCTGCTGGGCGGGAAGCGGGCCTGGGAGGACGGGCTCGCCGTGCTGAAGGCGTCGGGGGTGCCGACGGTGCTGCTGGGCGGTGAGTCCGTGCCGGACGCGGAGCTGATGGCCGAGTCGTCGGTGCCGGCCGGTGTGGTGGCGGAGGCGCTGAAGTACCTGGTGGCGGGCGGCCCCGCCAACCTCACCGAGCTGGCCCGCTTCCTGTCGGACACCGTGCTGCTGACGGGCGAGGGCTTCCTGGAGCCGCGCCCGATGCCGGAGTACGGCGTGCACGGCTCGCGTCCGCGGGTGGACGGCCGGCCGACGGTGGGCGTGCTCTTCTACCGGGCCCACCACCTCAGCGGCAACACCGCGTTCGTGGACACGCTGTGCGACGCGATCGAGGCCCGGGGCGCCAACGCGCTGCCCGTGTACTGCGGTTCGCTGCGCGGCGCGGACGCCGGGCTGTACGAGATCCTGGGCCGGGCGGACGCCCTGGTCGCGACCGTCCTCGCGGCGGGCGGCACCCATGCCTCGCAGGCGTCCGCGGGCGGCGACGAGGAGGCGTGGGACATCGGCCGGCTGGCCGAGCTGGACGTGCCGGTCCTGCAGGGGCTGTGCCTGACGTCCTCGCGGGCCGCCTGGGAGGAGTCCGACGCGGCCCTGTCCCCGATGGACGCGGCGATGCAGGTGGCGATCCCCGAGTTCGACGGGCGCCTGGTCACCGTGCCGTTCTCGTTCAAGGAGCAGGGCCCGGACGACGTGCCGGTGTACGTGGCCGACCCGGAGCGGGCGGCGCGCGTCGCGGGGATCGCCGTCCGGCACGCGCGGCTGCGGCACAAGCCGAACGCCGGGAAGAAGCTGGCGCTCGTCTTCACCGCCTACCCGACCAAGCACTCGCGGGTCGGCAACGCGGTCGGCCTGGACACGCCCGCCTCGGCGGTACGCGTGCTCGACGCGCTGTCCCGGGCGGGTTACGCGCTCACCGAGTACCCCGACAACGGCGATGAGTTGATCCACCGGCTCGTCGAGGCCGGCGGCCACGACGTCGAGTGGCTCACCGAGGAGCAGCTGGCGTCGGCGCCCGCGCGGGTGCCGCTCGCCGACTACCGGGAGTGGTTCGGCACGCTGGACGCGGACCTCAGGCAGGCCATGCTGGACGCGTGGGGCGAGCCGCCGGGCTCGCTGTACGTCGACGGCGACGACATCGTGCTGGCGTCGCTCCAGTTCGGGAACGTCGTGGTGATGATCCAGCCGCCGCGCGGCTTCGGCGAGAACCCGATCGCGATCTACCACGACCCGGACATGCCGCCCTCGCACCACTACCTGGCGGCCTACCGCTGGCTGGAGAACAGCTTCGGCGCCGACGCGATCGTCCACATGGGCAAGCACGGCACGATGGAGTGGCTGCCCGGC
Organism: Streptomyces sp. NPDC059852; assembly: GCF_042731455.1. NCBI lineage: Bacteria > Bacillati > Actinomycetota > Actinomycetes > Kitasatosporales > Streptomycetaceae > Streptomyces > Streptomyces sp. NPDC059852. Next base: position 61,582 of record NZ_JBHWJK010000030.1, read on the forward strand.
AAGGGGCTCGGGCTGAGCCGCGGCTGCGCCCCGGACGCCGTCCTCGGCGAACTGCCGCTGATCTACCCGTTCATCGTGAACGACCCCGGTGAGGGCACCCAGGCCAAGCGGCGCGGGCACGCCACCGTGGTCGACCACCTCGTCCCGCCGATGGCCCGCGCCGACACCTACGGCGACCTGGCCAAGCTGGAGCAGCTGCTGGACGAGTACGCGCTCGTCTCCGACCTGGACCCGGCCAAGGCCCCGGCGGTGCGCGCGCAGATCTGGACGCTGGTGAAGGCCGCCGAGCTCCACCACGACCTGCACGTCGACGAGCAGCCGGACGACGACGCGTTCGACGAGTTCGTCATGCACATCGACGGCTATCTGTGCGAGATCAAGGACGTGCAGATCCGCGACGGGCTGCACATCCTGGGCGGCGGTCCCGTGGGCGAGCCCCGGGTGAACCTGGTACTGGCGGTGCTGCGCGCGTCCCAGGTGTGGGGCGGGCAGGCGAACGCGCTTCCGGGGCTGCGGGCCTCGCTGGCCGCCCACTTCGGGCTGGTCGAGGCGGAGTTGCTGGCCGAGCCGGGGGCGCCGGTGAAGGTCCCGGCCGAGCTGACGGACCTGGTGGACGGCCCGGCGCGCACCGCGTCCGACGCGATCGACCTGCTGGAGCAGCTGTGCCGGCGGATCGCGGAGGGCCTGGAGGACCGGGACTGGGCGGTCGCCGAGAGCCGGGACGTGCTGCGGGCGGTCCTCGGCACCGAACTCCCGGACGCCCTGCGGGTGCTGGAGTTCGCCTGTACCGAGGTCGTGCCGCGGCTGGCCCGCACCACGGACGAGATCGGGCACATCCTCAAGGCGCTCGACGGCGGTTACGTCCCGGCGGGCCCGTCGGGCTCCCCGACCCGCGGTCTGGTCAACGTGCTGCCGACCGGCCGGAACTTCTACTCCGTCGACCCCAAGGCGATCCCGTCCCGGCTGAGCTGGGAGGTCGGGCAGTCGCTCGCCGACTCGCTGGTCCAGCGGTACCTCCAGGACACGGGTGAGTACCCGAAGTCGGTGGGCCTGACGGTGTGGGGCACCTCGGCCATGCGCACCCAGGGCGACGACATCGCGGAGATCCTGGCGCTGCTGGGCTGCCGCCCGGTGTGGGACGACGCCTCGCGCCGGGTGACCGGCTTCGAGGTGGTCGGCCTCGCGGAGCTGGGGCGGCCCCGCATCGACGTCACCGTCCGGATCTCCGGGTTCTTCCGGGACGCGTTCCCGCATGTCGTCGGTCTCATCGACGACGCCGTGCGCGCGGTCGCCGAGCTGGACGAGCCCGCCGAGCAGAACTTCGTGAAGGCGCACGCCGACGAGGACACCGCCGCGCACGGCGACCGGCGGCGGGCCACGGCCCGGGTCTTCGGTTCCAAGCCCGGCGCGTACGGCGCGGGACTGCTGCCGCTGATCGACGCCCGCAACTGGCGCTCGGACGCCGACCTCGCGGAGGTGTACGCGGTCTGGGGCGGCTACGCCTACGGGCGCGGCCTCGACGGGCGCGCCGCGCGCGGCGACATGGAGACGGCGTTCAAGCGGATCGCGGTCGCCGCGAAGAACGTCGACACCCGCGAGCACGACCTCGTGGACGCCGACGACTACTTCCAGTACCACGGCGGCATGGTCGCGATGGTGCGGCATCTGACGGGCAGCAGCCCCGAGGCCTACGTGGGCGACTCGGCCACCCCCGACCAGGTGCGCACTCGCACGCTCGGCGAGGAGACCCACCGGGTCTTCCGCGCCCGGGTGGTCAATCCGCGCTGGATGGCGGCCATGCGCCGGCACGGCTACAAGGGCGCCTTCGAGATGGCGGCGACCGTCGACTACCTCTTCGGTTACGACGCGACGGCCGGCGTGGTCGACGACTGGATGTACGAGAAGCTCAGCTCCGCCTACGTCTTCGACGCGGAGAACCGGGACTTCATGAGGAAGTCCAACCCGTGGGCGCTGCGCGGCATCACCGAGCGGCTGCTGGAGGCGGCCGACCGCGGTCTGTGGGCCGAGCCGGACGCGGAGACGCTGGAGCGGCTGCGGGCCACCTATCTGGAGCTCGAAGGCGATCTGGAGGGCGACGAGAAGTGACGACCCCCTTTCCTTTCACGGCCGTCGTCGGCCAGGACGACCTGCGGCTCGCGCTGCTGCTGAACGCCGTGTCACCGGCGGTCGGCGGGGTGCTGGTGCGCGGTGAGAAGGGCACGGCCAAGTCGACGGCCGTCCGGGCACTGTCGGCGCTGCTGCCCGCGGTGCCGGTGGTCGCCGGGTGCCGGTTCTCGTGCGATCCGGCCGCTCCCGACCCGGGCTGCCCGGACGGGCCGCACGAGGACACCGCCGGCACGTTGCGGCCGGCCCGCATGGTGGAGCTGCCGGTCGGTGCCTCCGAGGACCGGCTGGTCGGCGCCCTGGACATCGAGCGGGCGCTCGCCGAGGGCGTCAAGGCGTTCGAGCCGGGCCTGCTCGCCGACGCCCACCGCGGCATCCTCTACGTCGACGAGGTGAACCTCCTCCACGACCACCTGGTCGATCTGCTGCTGGACGCGGCGGCCATGGGCGCGTCGTACGTGGAGCGCGAGGGTGTCTCCGTGCGGCACGCCTCGAGGTTCCTGCTCGTCGGCACCATGAACCCCGAGGAGGGTGAGCTGCGGCCGCAGTTGCTGGACCGGTTCGGGCTGACCGTCGAGGTCGCGGCGTCCCGGGAGCCGGACCAGCGGGTCGAGGTCGTCCGCCGGCGCCTGGCGTACGACGACGACCCGGCCGGTTTCGCGGCCCGCTGGGCGGACGAGGAGTCCGCGGTCCGGCAACGGATCGTCGCGGCGCGGGAGTTGCTGCCTTCGGTGCGGCTCGGCGACGGCGCGCTGCGGCAGATCGCGGCGACCTGTGCCGCGTTCGAGGTGGACGGGATGCGCGCCGACATCGTGATGGCCCGTACGGCCACCGCGCTGGCCGCGTGGGCCGGGCGCACCGATGTGCTCGCCGAGGACGTCCGGCAGGCGGCGCTGCTCGCGCTGCCGCACCGCAGGCGCCGCAACCCCTTCGACGCACCCGGCCTGGACGAGGACAAGCTGGACGAGACGCTGGAGGAGTTCGGCGGACCGGACGACGACCCCGACCCCGACCCGGACCCCGGTCCGGACGGGCCCGGCGGAGGCGGCGGACAGCCGGACCCCGGCGACGCGCCCCAGGGCGACGGGGACACCGCGGCTCGCCCCGAGACCGGCGAGAACGGGCAGCCGCACCCCGGCGAGCAGGCGCCCGCACGGGCCTCCGAGCCCTTCCGCACCAAGGTGCTGAGCGTGCCCGGCATCGGTGAGGGCGCCGCCGGACGGCGGTCCCGGGCGCGGACCGAGCACGGGCGGACGACGGGGGCCCGGCACCCCCGGGGCACGCTCACCAAGCTGCACCTGGCGGCGACCGTGCGGGCGGCGGCCCCTCATCAGCGGGCGCGCGGACGGTCCGGTACCGGCCTGGTCGTACGCCGGGACGATCTGCGCCAGGCCACCCGCGAGGGCCGTGAGGGCAACCTCGTGCTGTTCGTCGTGGACGCCTCCGGGTCGATGGCGGCACGGCAGCGCATGGGTGCCGTGAAGGGCGCCGTGCTGTCGCTGCTGCTGGACGCCTACCAGCGGCGGGACAAGGTGGGGCTGGTGACGTTCCGGGGGTCGGCCGCCGAGGTCGCCCTGCCGCCGACCTCGTCGGTGGACGCCGCCGCGGCCCGGCTGGAGACGTTGCCGACCGGCGGGCGCACCCCGCTCGCCGCGGGGCTGCTGCGGGCCCACGAGGTGCTGCGGGTGGAGCGGCTGCGCGATCCCGCGCGCCGGCCGCTGGTGGTGCTGGTGACGGACGGGCGGGCCACCGGCGGTCCCGAGCCGGTCGCGCTGGCCGGGCGCGCGGCGCGGCTGTTCGCCGCCGACGGGGTCGCCTCGGTCGTCGTGGACTGCGAGTCGGGGCCCGTGCGGCTCGGGCTCGCCGGGCGGCTCGCGGCCGAACTGGGCGGTACGGCGGTGACGTTGGACGAGCTGCGCGCGGACAGCATCGCCGGACTGGTGAAGGACGTGCAGAGGAGGGCCGCGTAATGCCGCAGGGACAGCCGAGTGTGGTGCCGGACGACGGACTGACGACCCGTCAGCGGCGCAACCGGCCGCTGGTGATCGTGCACACGGGCGTCGGCAAGGGAAAGTCGACCGCGGCCTTCGGGCTGGCGCTGCGCGCCTGGAACCAGGGATGGCCCATCGGGGTGTTCCAGTTCGTGAAGTCGGCCAAGTGGAAGGTCGGCGAGGAGAACGCGCTGCGGGTGCTGGGTGCCTCGGGCCAGGGCGGCACCGTGGACTGGCACAAGATGGGCGAGGGCTGGTCCTGGGTCCAGCGCGACGCGCAGCTCGACAACGAGGAGAAGGCCCGCGAGGGCTGGGAGCAGGTCAAGCGGGACCTCGCCGCCGAGACGTACAAGCTGTACGTGCTGGACGAGTTCGCCTATCCGCTGCACTGGGGGTGGGTCGACACCGACGAGGTGGTGGAGGTGCTGCGCGCCCGGCCCGGCACCCAGCACGTCGTGATCACCGGACGGAACGCGCCGGAGAAGCTGGTCGCGTACGCCGACCTGGTGACCGACATGTCCAAGGTGAAGCATCCGATGGACGTGGGCCAGAAGGGCCAGAGGGGCATCGAGTGGTGAGCCCGTCCGTCCCCCGGCTGGTCGTCGCCGCGCCCTCCTCGGGCAGCGGCAAGACCACCGTCGCCACCGGGCTGATGGCCGCGTTCGCCGCGCGGGGACTCGCCGTGTCCCCGCACAAGGTGGGCCCGGACTACATCGACCCCGGCTACCACGCGCTCGCCACCGGGCGGGTCGGCCGCAACCTCGACGCCTACCTGTGCGGGCCGGACCTCATCGGCCCGCTGTTCCGGCACGGGGCGCGCGGCTGCGACCTCGCCGTGGTCGAGGGCGTGATGGGGCTGTTCGACGGGGCCGCCGGCGAGGGCGAGCTGGCGTCCACGGCACAGGTGGCGAAGCTGCTGCGGGCGCCGGTGGTGCTGGTCGTGGACGCGTCCTCGCAGTCCCGCTCGGTGGCGGCGCTCGTGCACGGGTTCGCGTCCTGGGACCCGGAGGTGCGGATCGGCGGCGTGATCCTCAACAAGGTCGCCTCCGACCGGCACGAGGAGCTGCTGCGGGAGGCGCTGGACTCGGCGGGCGTGCCGGTGCTGGGCGTGCTGCGGCGGGCCGCGCAGGTGGACACGCCGTCCCGGCACCTGGGGCTGGTCCCGGCCGCGGAACGGCACACCGACGCGGTGGAGGCCGTGGCGGCGATGGGGGCGCAGGTCGCGGCGGGGTGCGATCTGGACGCCCTGCTGGCGCTGGCGCGCGGCGCCGGGCACCTGGCGTGCGACGCCTGGCGACCCCCGGCCGAGACGCCGGACGGGCGGACGGTCGTCGCGATGGCCGGCGGTCCCGCGTTCACGTTCTCCTACGCGGAGCACGCCGAACTGCTCACCGCCGCCGGCGCCGACGTCGTCCCCTTCGATCCGCTGCGGGACGCGTGCCTGCCGGACGGCACGGCGGGGCTGGTGATCGGGGGCGGGTTCCCCGAGGTGTACGCCGCCGAGCTGTCCGCCAACGAGCCGCTGCGCAAGGCCGTCGCGGACCTGGCGGCGAGCGGCGCCCCGGTGGCCGCCGAGTGCGCGGGGCTGCTGTACCTGTGCCGTGAGCTGGACGGGCTGCCCATGTGCGGGGTGCTGGACGCCACGGCCCGGATGACCGAACGGCTCACGCTCGGCTACCGGGACGCCGTCGCCGTCGGCGACAGCGCGCTGGCCGCCGCGGGCACGCGGACGCGGGCCCACGAATTCCACCGGACCGTCGTCGAGCCGGGCGCGGGAGCGGCTCCCGCCTGGGGGGTGCGCACGCCAGCGCGACGCCTCGAGGGGTTCGTACAGGGGGGCGTGCACGCGAGTTATCTGCACACGCACTGGGCCGCCGCACCGGATGTGGCCCGTCGGTTCGTCGAGAGGTGCCGGACGTCATGAGCAGCAGGCTGATCGGAGTCGGGGTGGGCCCCGGCGACCCGGAGCTGGTGACCGTCAAGGGCGTCAACGCGCTGCGCGCCGCCGACGTGGTCGTCGTGCCCGTCATGGACAGCGGGGAGCGGGGGCGCGCCGAGGCGACCGTGCTGCACTACGTGCCGGAGGAGAAGGTCGTCCGGGTGGTGTTCGCGCTGAACGAGCGCACGGACCGGACGCGGCGGGAGGCCGCCTGGGACGCGGCCGGTGAGCGGGTCGCCGGGCTGCTCGCCGCCCACGCGGCCGTCGCCTTCGCCACCATCGGCGACCCCAACGTGTACTCGACGTTCACCTATCTCGCGCAGACGATCGTCACGGCGGTGCCGGGCACCGTCGTCGAGACGGTCCCGGGCATCACCGCCATGCAGGACCTCGCGGCGCGCTCCGGCGCCGTCCTGACCGAGGGGACCGAGCCGCTGACGCTGGTGCCGGTCACGGCCGGGTCCGCGGTGCTCAAGGAGGCGCTGGCCGGGCCCGGCACGGTCGTCGCGTACAAGTTCGGGCGGCAGGCGCGCGAGGTCGCCGAGGCGCTGCGCGAGAGCGGGCGCGCGGACGGCGCGGTGTGGGGGTCTGCGCTGGGACTGCCGGAGGAGTCGATCCGCCCGGCCGCCGACCTCGACGACGCCCCGCTGCCCTATCTGTCGACGCTCATCGCACCGGCCCGCCGCGACGGCGGCCGCGGCGGAAAGCTCTGAACCTCCCCGTTCGTGACACCCCTTGAGAGGACCCCACCCATGGCCGATGCCCGAACCGGCAAGGTGACCTTCGTCGGTGCCGGCCCCGGCGCCGCCGATCTGCTGACGTTCCGTGCCGCGCGCGCCATCGCCGAGGCCGACGTGGTGATCTGGGCGGCGAGCCTGGTCCAGGCGGAGGTCCTCCAGCACGCCCGCGAGGACGCCGAGGTGCTGGACTCGGCGGCCCTGTCCCTGGAGGACGTCGTCGCCGTCTACGAACGGGCCCGCGACGAGGGCCTGAAGGTCGCCCGCATCCACTCCGGGGACCCTGCCCTGTGGGGCGGCACGCAGGAGCAGCTGGACCGGTGCGCCGCGCTCGGCCTCGCGACGGAGGTGGTGCCGGGCGTCTCGGCGTTCTCCGCCGTGGCGGCCATCGCCCAGCGGGAGTTGACGATCCCCGAGGTCGCCCAGTCCGTGGTGCTCACCCGGCTCGGCGGCGGCAAGACGCCCATGCCGCCCGGCGAGGAGGTGCGCGAGTTCGCCCGGCACGGCACGACCATGGCGATCTTCCTGTCGGCCGCCCGCAGCGGGCAGCTGGTGCGGGAGCTGCTGGAGGGCGGGTACCCGACCTCCACGCCGGTCGTCGTCGCCTACCAGGCGACCTGGCCGGAGGAGCTGATCGTGCGGTGCACGATCGGCACGCTGGAGGAGACGGTCAAGGAGCACAGGCTCTGGAAGCACACGCTCTTCCTGGTCGGCCCCGCCCTGGAGGCCCACGGCACGCGCTCGCACCTGTACCACCCGGGCCACTTCCACGGGTACCGCAAGGCCGACCCGGCGGCCCGCCGGGCGCTGCGCGAGCGAGGGGCCAGTACATGATCACGGTCGTCGGCACGGGGACGGGGGCGCCGCCGCCCGAGGACGTCCTGGCCGGTGCCGAGCTGGTGGTCGGCGGACGGCGCCACCTCGAGGCCGTACGGCTGCCCGGCTCGGCGGAGCGGGTCGTGCTCGGTCCGCTCGCGCCGGCGTTGGACACCATGGCCGCGTACGTCGAGAAGGAGCGCCGCGTGGTCGTGCTGGCCTCCGGTGATCCGGGGTTCTTCGGGATCGCGCGGGCGCTGGCGGAGCGGTTCGGGCCGGAGCGTCTGGACGTGCGGCCGGGGGTGTCCTCGGTGGCGTCGGCGTTCGCGCGGGCCGGGCTGACCTGGGACGACGCGGTCGTCGTCAGCGCGCACGGGCGGGACGCGCGGACGGCCGTGCACGTCTGCCGGGCGCATCCCAAGGTGGCCGTGCTGACCGGGCCCGGCGCCGGGCCCGCCGAACTGGGGGCGGCGCTGGCCCGCGCGGAGGTGGACCGCACGCTCGTCGTCGCCTCGGCACTGGGGTCCGGGGAGGAGCGCGTCGAGCGGGTGAGCCCCGCCGGGGCCGCCGCCCGGGACTGGGGTGCGGCCGTCAACGTCGTCCTGTGCCTCAAGGGCTCCGCTGTCCCGGGTGCCGCGCGCACGGTCGCCGGGCCGGGCCGGGGTCCCGCCTCCTGGGCGCTGCCCGAGGACGCGTTCACGCACCGGGACTCGATGATCACGAAGTTCGAGGTGCGGGCGCTCGCGCTGGCCCGGCTCGGGCCCCGGCTCGGCGATCTCGTGTGGGACGTCGGCGCGGGTTCCGGGTCGGTGGCCGTGGAGTGCGCGCGGCTCGGGGCCGCCGTCACCGCCGTCGAGAAGACGGCGGACGGTGTCGCCCGGGTCCGGGACAACGCGGCCGCGCACGGGGTGGACGTCCACGTGGTGCACGGGACGGCCCCGGAGGCCCTGTCCCGACTGGACGACCCGGACGCGGTGTTCGTGGGCGGTGGGGGGCGGGAGCTGCCCGCCGTCGTCGGCGCGTGCGCGCGCCGGGCGCGGCGCACGGTCGTGGTCGCCATGGCCGCGCTGGACCGGGTGCCGGCCGCGCGGTCGGCGCTCACCGGCGCCGGATTCACCTGCGACGGGGTGCTGTTGCAGTCGTCGCGGCTGGCGCCGCTGCCGGGGGACGTGACCCGGCTGGCGGCCGCCAACCCGGTCTTTTTGTTGTGGGGCGTCCGAAGCCCCGTGGACGGCAAGGGAGTTGCTCAGTGATCGGCCTGATTTCCGCCACCGCGGCGGGGGCGGCGGCGCGGGACCGGCTGGCCGCGGCCTGGCCGGACCGCACGCGCGTGTACGACGGGCCCGTCGGGGACGCCGTGCGGCGGGCGTTCGGGGAGTGCGGGCAGCTGGTGTGCTTCCTGGCGACGGGCGCGGTCGTGCGGCTGATCGCCCCGCTGCTGGACGACAAGACCGCCGACCCCGGTGTGGTGTGCGTCGACGAGGGCGGGCGCTTCGCCGTGGCGCTGACCGGCGGGCACGGCGGCGGCGCCAACGAACTCGCGGCCGAGGTCGGCGAGTTGCTCGGTGCGCAGCCCGTGGTGACGACGGCCACCGACGCGGTGGGGCTGCCCGGTCTCGACACGCTCGGCCTTCCGGTCGAGGGCGATGTCGCCGGGGTGTCCCGGGCCCTGCTCGACGGGGAGCCGGTGGCGCTGCGCGCCGAGGTGTCCTGGCCGCTGCCGCCGCTGCCCGCCGGCGCCGAGGGGGCGTACACGATCCGGGTGACGGACGGGCTCGTGGAGGCGTCGGACCGCGAGGCCGTGCTGCGTCCGCCGACCCTGGTCGTCGGGGTCGGGGCCTCGCGGGGCGCCCCCGCCGACGAGGTGCTGTCTCTCGTCGGGGACGCCCTGCGTGACGCCGGGCTGTCCGCCGCGTCCGTGGCGGAGCTCGCCACCGTCGACGCGAAGGCCGGCGAGCCCGGCATCGTGGAGGCCGCCGCCCGCCTCGGCGTCCCGCTCGTCACGCACACCCCGGAGCGGCTGGCCGCCGTCCCGGTCCCCCACCCGTCCGACGCGCCGCTGGCCGCCGTCGGCACCCCCTCGGTCGCCGAGGCCGCCGCCCTGGTGGGAGGCGGCGACCTGCTCGTACCGAAGCGGAAGTCCCAACGGGCCGACGGGAGCCCGGCGATGGCCACCTGTGCGGTGGCCCGGCGGCCGGGGCGCGGCCGGCTCGCGGTCGTGGGCCTCGGGCCCGGCGCCCGCGATCTGCTGACCCCGCGCGCGAAGGAGGAGCTTCGGCGGGCCTCGGTGCTCGTCGGTCTCGACCAGTACGTCGACCAGATCCGCGATCTGCTGCGGCCCGGCACACGGGTGCTGGAGTCCGGGCTCGGCGCGGAGGAGGAGCGGGCGCGGACGGCGGTCGCCGAGGCCCGCGAGGGGCATGCCGTCGCCCTCATCGGCAGCGGTGACGCCGGCGTGTACGCCATGGCCTCCCCCGCGCTGGCCGAGGCGTCCGACGACATCGACGTGGTCGGCGTGCCCGGGGTGACGGCGGCCCTCGCGGCGGCGGCCGTCCTCGGCGCCCCGCTCGGCCACGACCATGTGTCGATCAGCCTGTCCGACCTGCACACCCCGTGGGAGGTCATCGAGCGGCGGGTGCGGGCCGCCGCCGAGGCGGACCTCGTCGTCACCTTCTACAACCCCCGCTCGCGGGGCCGGAACTGGCAGCTCCCCGAGGCGCTCGCGATCCTCGCGAAGCACCGCGCGCCCACCACGCCGGTCGGCGTCGTCCGCAACGCGTCCCGGCCCGACGAGTCCGCCCGGCTCACCACGCTCGGCGGACTCGACCCGGCGACGGTCGACATGATGACGGTCGTCACCGTCGGCAACACCGCCTCCCGGGAGGTCGCCGGACGCATGGTGACCCCGCGCGGCTACCGCTGGCAGAACGCCCAGGAGGTGCCGAGGTGAACCGTGTCGTCCACCCCATCGAGGAGGAGTCCTACCGGCGGATGCGCGCCCGGCTGGACACCTCGCACCTGCCGCCGCTGACCCGGGCCGTCGTCGAGCGGGTCGTGCACTCCGCCGCCGACCTCGGCTACGCCGACGACCTCGTCCTGGAGGAACGGACTCTGGAGCGGGGACACGCGGCGCTGCACGCAGGGGCGCCCGTCGTCGTGGACGTCGAGATGGTCGCGGCCGGGATCACCCGACGGGAGACCGTCTGCCGGATCAGGGACGCCCGGTCCGGGCCCGGGCTGACCCGGTCCGCGCACGCCGTCCGGCTGGCGTACGAGCAGGTCGGCCCCGGCGCACTCTGGGTGATCGGCAACGCGCCCACCGCGCTGGAGGAGCTGCTCACCCTCGACGCCCGGCCCGCGCTCGTCATCGGCCTGCCCGTCGGGTTCGTCGGCGCGGTCGAGTCCAAGGCCGCGCTGCGCGCGAGCGGGCTGCCCGCCGTCAGCAACGTGTCCGAGAAGGGCGGTTCGGCGGTCGCCTCGGCCGCGCTCAACGCCCTGCTGTACCACCCCGTTCCACCTTCCCCTTCGTCCGAGGAGACATCGTGACCCCCTCCCCGCCCGCCCTGCTCATCGCCGGCCACGGCACCCGGGACGAGGCCGGAGCCGAGGCGTTCCGCGCCTTCGTCCGGGAGCTCGGGGACCGGCACCCCGGACTGCCCGTCGCGGGCGGCTTCATCGAGCTGTCCCCGCCGCCGCTGGGCGACGCGGTCGCCGGCCTCGTCGAGCGGGGGGTGCGGCGGTTCGCCGCCGTGCCGCTGATGCTGGTGTCCGCCGGGCACGCCAAGGGCGACATCCCGGCGGCGCTGGCCCGCGAGAAGGAACGGCATCCCGGGATCACGTACACCTACGGCCGTCCGCTCGGCCCGCATCCGTCGCTGCTGCGGGTCCTGGAGCGGCGGCTCGACGAGGCGCTGGGCTCGGCGGACGACCGCGCGGACGTCACCGTGCTGCTGGTGGGGCGCGGCTCCACCGACCCGGACGCCAACGCCGAGGTGCACAAGGCGGCCCGGCTGCTGTGGGAGGGGCGCGGCTACGCCGGGGTGGAGACGGCGTTCGTGTCGCTGGCCGCGCCGGACGTGCCGGCCGGACTGGACCGCTGCGCGCGGCTCGGGGCGCGCCGGATCGTCGTACTGCCCTACTTCCTGTTCACCGGGATCCTGCCGGACCGGGTGCGGCGGCAGACGGAGGAGTGGGCGGCGGCGCACCCGGAGACCGAGGTCCGCTCGGCGGACGTCATCGGTCCGGAGCCGGAGCTGCTCGACCTGGTGTGGGAGCGGTACGAGGAGGCGGTGCGGGGGGATCTGCGGATGAACTGCGACTCGTGCGTGTACCGGATCGCGCTGCCGGGGTTCGAGGACAAGGTGGGCCTGCCGCAGCAGCCGCACTTCCACCCGGATGACGACGGGCACCACCACGGGCACGGGCATCACCACGGCGGACACGCGCATGCGCACTGAGGGCGGGCACGATCTGCGGCACCACGGCGACGCCGAGGTCCGCGACGACGGGTCGGCGCTGACCGACCTCGCGGTGAACGTCCGGACCGACACCCCGCCGGCCTGGCTGCGGGAGCGGATCGCCGGGACGCTGGGCTCGCTCGCCGCCTACCCGGACGGGCGGGCCGCGCGGGCGGCGGTGGCGGCCCGGCACGGGCTGCCTCCTGAGCGGGTGCTGCTGACGGCGGGGGCTGCGGAGGCGTTCGTGCTGCTGGCCCGTGCGCTGAAGGTGAGCCGGCCGGTCGTGGTGCACCCCCAGTTCACGGAGCCGGAGGCGGCGCTCGTGGACGCCGGGCACACCGTCGGCCGGGTGCTGCTGCGGGCGGAGGACGGCTTCCGGCTCGACCCGGCGGCCGTCCCGGAGGACGCCGACCTGGTGGTGATCGGCAACCCGACGAACCCGACGTCGGTGCTGCACCCGGCGGACACGATCGCCGCGCTCGCCCGGCCGGGACGGACGCTGGTCGTGGACGAGGCGTTCATGGACGTGGTGCCGGGCGAGCGGGAGGCCCTGGCGGGGCGGACCGACGTGCCGGGCCTGGTGGTGCTGCGCAGCCTGACGAAGACGTGGGGGCTCGCGGGGCTGCGGATCGGCTATGTCCTCGCCGCCCCGGAGACCGTGGCCGCGCTGGAGCGGGCCCAGCCGCTGTGGCCGGTGTCCACACCGGCGCTGGCGGCCGCCGAGGCGTGCGTGTCGCCGCGCGCCCTGGCGGAGGCGGCGGAGGCGGCCGACCGCGTCACCGCCGACCGGGCCCATCTGGTCGCGGGTCTCGAGGCGTTCTCCCCGGCCGGCCTGCGCGTGACCGGCCCGGCCGCCGCCTCCTTCGTCCTCGTACGACTGCCGGGCGCGGCGACGATCCGCCACGAGCTGCGCGCCCTCGGCTACGCGGTCCGCCGCGGCGACACGTTCCCCGGCCTGGACGGGGAGTGGCTGCGCCTGGCGGTCCGGGACCGCGCCGTGACGGACGGCTTCCTCCACGCCCTGCACCGCGCGCTGCCGCTTCCCTGACACGGGGCCGGCCGGGCGCAGGACGGCCCCCGGGCGCCGGCAGTGGCGGTGCCCGGGGGCCGGTTCAGGTGGGTGGCGTCAGTTGCGCCCGCGCTTCGCCAGGGCGACCGCGCCGCCGCCCGCGAGGAGCAGGGCGAGAGCGCCGCCCGCGATGTACGGGGTCATGGGGTTGCCGCCGGTCTCGGCGAGGCCCTCGTCGGCCTTCTCGCCCTGCGGCTCGATCTCACCGGCGGGTTCGGTGCCCGGCGCGGCCTCCTCCTCGGGGGCGGCCGGGGTCTCGCAGGTGGCCTTCGCCAGGGTGAGGGTGCCCTCGACCTCGGCCACGTTGAGCTTCAGCGGGTTGACGGAGACGTTGAGCTCCAGCGCGGTGGCGGCGGCGGTCCGTGAGGTCCGCTCGGTCCTGGAATAGTCGAGGCGGACCTCGCCCACCCCCGGGACCTCGACCTGAGTGGTCCCGCCCGCGGTGAGCTTCACCTTCTTGCCGAGGACGGTGACGTCGCCCAGCAGGTTGGACGTGGCGGTCGGCTTCTCCCCCGCCACACAGGTCGCCCTGGACGTGACCTGGCCGACCTCGATGAGCGACAGCAGGGGCAGGCCCGGGACATGGACCTTGGCGTGGGCGAGTTCGGTGCTGCCCTCGGCCCTGCCGTCCTCGACCGTGGCGCTCGCCTTGGCGACCTCGGCCTTGACGACGCTGAAGGGCTCGCCGCCGTCGACCCCGTCGAGGCTGGCCGTCAGCGCCGTCTTCTCGGCGCTGCGCGGTGCCCGCACCTCGTTGAGGGAGACCGCGAGCGGGACGTTCACGGTCTTGTTGAGCAGGGAGACGTCGAGCCCGGTGCGCAGGACGACGGCGCTCGCGCTGCCCTCGTCACCGGTGGCCTGGGCCGGACCCGCCGCGCCGAGGACCGCTGGGCCGGCGGCGAGCGCGGTGGCCGTCGCCAGGGTGGCGAACCGGCGTGCGGGCATGCGGAAGTTCTTGCCGTTCAAGGTGGGGACCCCCAGAGGAAACGTGCTCGGGACTCGGCAAGAATCGCGCACCTCGGGTGAACAGTCAGCGTTCCGCCGCCACTTCACTCCAACGTGACTTTCCCGTGAACCTTTTCGAATCCTGCGGCACGGGTGTTCCCCGAAGTCGCCTCCGTACCCTCATCCGGGCGAGCGCCCGCGTGAAAACGGGGTGTCGGCGGCGCAGTACGCGTCACCAGCGGCCGTTCCCGTCGTTACGCTGCGTCGACCGGCTCACCGGAACGAAGGGAAGCGCAGATGTCCGACCAGGAACGGGACTACTCCGCCGCGCTGGGCACGGCCGAGCGGCTGCTCGGCATGCCTCTGGAGCGCTTCCTCGATCCCGGCGAGGGCGAGCCCGCCAACGCGGCGGATTTCAAGCGCCTTGCCACCGTCCACACCTTCGGCGACGCGTGGCCGCGCACCGAGGTCCTCGACACGCGCACCCGGGCGCTGGTGTCGGTGACGATCGCCGCGACCCTGGGCACCCTGGAACCGCTCCGCGGACAGCTGCGCATCGCGCTCAACAGCGGGGTCACCCCGGAGGAGATCGTCGAGGCGTTCATCCACATCGAGGCGTACGCAGGTGCCGCGCGCGCCTTCGAGGGCTACGGCGTCGCACGGGAGGTCTTCGCCGAGGCGGCGTCCGGCTGAGCGGTCAGCCGACGACGCGGCCGTTCAGGACGATGCGGCGCGGCGCCGCCAGGACCCGGACGTCGGCCCGCGGGTCCGTCTCGTAGACGACGAGGTCCGCCGCGGCGCCCTCCTCCAGACCGGGTCGGCCGAGCCAGGCGCGGGCCGCCCAGGTCGTCGCGGCGAGGGCGTCGACGGCGGAAAGGCCGGCGGTGACCAGTTCGGCCACCTCGGCGGCGACCAGGCCGTGCGGCAGGGTGCCGCCCGCGTCGGTGCCGACGAAGACGGGGATGCCGGCGTCGTGGGCGTCGCGGACGGTGTCGTAGCGCCGCTCGTGGAGCCGGCGCATATGGGCCGACCAGCGGGGGAACTTGGCCTCGCCGCCGTCGGCCAGCTTCGGGAAGGTCGCGATGTTGACGAGGGTCGGCACGATCGCCACCCCGCGCTCGGCGAACAGCGGGATCAGCTCGCCGGTGAGGCCGGTGGCGTGCTCGACGCAGTCGATGCCGGCCTCCACTAGGTCCTGGAGGGAGTCCTCGGCGAAGCAGTGCGCGGTGACCCGGGCGCCGAGCCGGTGGGCCTCGGCGATGCCCGCCTCGACGGCCTCGCGCGGCCAGGTGGGCGCCAGGTCGCCGAGGTCGCGGTCGATCCAGTCGCCGACGAGCTTGACCCAGCCGTCGCCGCGCCGGGCCTCCTGGGCGACGTAGGCGACCAGGTCCTCGGGTTCGATCTCGTGCGCGAAGCCGCGGATGTAGCGGCGGGTGCGGGCGATGTGCCGGCCGGCCCGGATGATCTTCGGCAGGTCCTCGCGCTCGTCCACCCAGCGGGTGTCGGAGGGCGAGCCGGCGTCCCGCAGCAGCAGGGCGCCGGTGTCGCGGTCGGTGAGGGCCTGCTTCTCGGCGGTGCCGGCGTCGACAGGGCCGTGCGGGCCGAGTCCCACATGGCAGTGCGCGTCGACCAGGCCGGGCAGGGCCCAGCCCTCGACGGCGCGCACGTCGCGGGCGCCGGCGGGACGGTCGTAGGTGATCCGCCCGCCGACGACCCACAGCTCGTCCCGGACGTCGTCCGGGCCGGCGAGGACCCGGCCCCTCACGTGCAGCACCGCGCGTTCGCTCATGCCCTGCACCTTAGTGAGCGGCTACTCGGTCTTGCCCACCTGGTCCTGGACGCCTTCCTCGACGTCGGCCATCGCCGGGTCGAGGAGCCGGGAGAGGAAGTGCCGGGTGCGTTCGTGCCGGGGGTTGCCGATGACCTGGTCGGGGGTGCCGTCCTCGACGATCACGCCGCCGTCCATGAACACGACCCGGTCGGCGACCTCGCGCGCGAACGTCATCTCGTGGGTGACGACCATCATCGTCATGCCCTCGTTCGCGAGCATGCGCATGACGGCGAGCACATCGCCGACGAGTTCGGGGTCCAGCGCGGACGTCGGCTCGTCGAAGAGCATGACCTGCGGTCCCATGGCGAGGGCGCGGGCGATGGCGACCCGCTGCTGCTGGCCGCCGGAGAGGCTGGCGGGGTAGGCGCCGGCCTTCTCGGCCAGGCCGACCCGCGCCAGGTTCTCGGCGGCGACCTTGGCGGCGGCCTCCTTGCCGCGGCGGAGCACCCGGCGCTGCGGCAGGGTCAGGTTCTCGGTCACCGTGAGGTGCGGGAACAGGTTGAACTGCTGGAAGACCATGCCGATCCGGCGGCGTACGGCGTCGATGTCGACGTCCGGGTCGGTGAGCTCGGCGCCGCCGACGAAGACCTGCCCCTTGGTGGGCTCCTCGAGCAGGTTCACGCAGCGCAGCAGCGTCGACTTGCCCGAGCCGGACGGGCCGATGACGCACACGACCTCGCCCTGCCGGATCTCCAGGTCGATGCCGCGCAGCACCTCGTTGTCGCCGAAGGACTTGTGCAGGTCGCGGACCTGGATCTCTGCCGTGGTACTCACTTGACGGCCTCCTGGGCCTTGGCCTCCATACGGCGGACGACGAAGCCGAGCGGAATCGTGATCAACAGGTAGCACAGGCCCGCCACCAGGATCGGTGTGGAGTTGGCGGTCTGGCTGGCGAGGTCGCGGCCGAACTTGGACAGCTCCCGCTCCTCCAGCGTCACCCCGAGGAACAGCACCAGCGAGGAGTCCTTGAACAGCAGGACGAGTTCGTTGGTGAGCGGCGGCAGGATGATCCGGAACGCCTGCGGGATGATGATGGAGATCATCGCGCGGGCGGGCGAGAAGCCGAGCGAGCGGGCGGCCTCCATCTGTCCCTTGGGCACCGCCTGGATGCCGGCCCGGATCGTCTCGGCCATGTAGGCGGCGGCGACCAGACCGAGCGCGAGGGCGACCTTGC
The DNA here is from genome assembly GCF_042731455.1 of Streptomyces sp. NPDC059852. Taxonomy (NCBI): domain Bacteria; kingdom Bacillati; phylum Actinomycetota; class Actinomycetes; order Kitasatosporales; family Streptomycetaceae; genus Streptomyces; species Streptomyces sp. NPDC059852. The sequence goes on from NZ_JBHWJK010000030.1 coordinate 78,665, forward strand.
CGTAGGTGCCGCCGGGGATCTCCGTGCCGGGGAAGGCCAGCGGCACGGCGACGCCGATGAAGATGAAGATCAGCAGGGCGGGCAGGCCGCGGAAGATCTCGATGTAGACACCGGCGAGCCAGCGGTAGGGCCCCACGGACGACAGCCGCATCAGCGCGATCACCATGCCGAGGACCAGTCCGACGACGAAGCCGGACACGGTGTAGAGCACGGTGTTCTTCAGCGCGAGGGTGATGACCTCCGGGAACATCTCCCGGGCGATCGAACCTTGCGCGAACTGGTTCTTCAGCCGGTCCCAGTCGGCCGCGACCGCGAAGGCGATCACGGCCGCGACGAAGACGACGTACTGGACGCCGCGCGACAGGCTGCGCTTCTGCCGCCGGGTCAGGCCCTTCTTCTTCGGCTGGAGTGGTACGTCTGTGCCGCTCATCGGGGTCAGGCGGCGGGCGACGGAGAGGCGGCGGACTCGTCGTACGGGCCGATCCACTTCTCGTACAGCTTCTTGTAGGTGCCGTCGGCCTTGGCCTCGGCGAGCGCCTTGTTGATCGCGGCGAGGAGCTTGGTGTTGCCCTTCTTCACCGTGAAGCCGTACTGCTCGCCGGTGTTGATCTGCTCGGCGACCTGGAAGGCGTCGGCGTTGGCCTTGTCCTTCAGCCAGCCCTGGACGACCGGGTAGTCGATGACGACGGCCTGGACCTGGCCGGTGCGCAGGCCGTTGATGACGGCGTCGGAGGACTCGAAGGAGACCGGGTCGAGGCCCTTGCTCTTGGCGTAGTCCTCGCCGGTGGTCTGGGCCTGGGCGCCGACCTTCTTGCCCTTGAGGTCGGCGAAGGAGGAGATGCCGCTCTTCTTGTCGACGAGGACGGCCTGGGTGGCCTCGAAGTACGGGTCCGAGAAGTCGACGTTCTTCTTGCGCTCGGCGGTGATCGTCATGCCGGCGGCCGCGAGGTCGCATTCGCCGGAGTTGAGGAAGGCGCCGGTCTTGAAGTTCTCGAAGGGCGTGTCGAGGATCGCCTGCTTCACGCCGAGGTCGTCCGCGACCAGGTCGATGAGGGAGACGTCGAAGCCCTGGACCTTGCCGTCGATCTCGGACTGGAAGGGCGGGTACGGCAGGTGCGTGCAGGTGGTGAGCTGGCCCGCCTTGACGAGCTCGACACCACCGGCCGCGGTCTTGGTGCCGCTGCCGCCGTCGTCGGAGGAGCAGCCGGCCACGAGCACCAGCCCGGCCGTCGCGGTGGTGGCGGCCAGAACGCGGGTCCGGCGCCCGAAGGTCGTCTTCACGGGGGAGCCTCCTGTGGGGGAACTGAGAGTTCCGATTATAAGGAGAGGTTTGAGGTCCTCAAACCAAACCGATGGTCCAAGGGCCGTTCGACCTGAGAAGTGGGGAGCGGGCACGGCCGGGCCCGCCTGGGGCCCAGGGTGTAGATGTGCCCGTACGGGACGGGATTACGCTCATGGGGTCGGCTTCGGAGTGAAGAGCCGGAGCGCCGAGAGCGAAGAGAGTTCCGCCGTGACCCACCCCTTCCTGGATCTGGCCCCGCTGAGCGCCGCACGTTTCGCCGCGATCGAGGACCGTGTGGCCCGGCTGCTCGGGACCACGCAGAACGTCGTGATCATGCAGGGTGAGGCGCTGCTGCCGCTGGAAGGGGCGATCCGGGGGACGGCCGGGCCCGGCACGACCGCGCTGAACGTGATCACCGGCCCGTACGGGCAGACCTTCGGGGACTGGCTGCGCGACTGCGGCGCCCGGGTGATCGACGTGGTGGTGCCGTTCCACACGGCGGTCAGGGCACGGCAGATCCATGACGCCCTGAAGAGGCACCCGGAGGTCGACTTCGTCTCCCTGGTGCACGCGGAGGCGGCGACCGGCAACACCAACCCGGTCGCGGAGATCGGCGAGGTGGTGCGCAGGCACGGGGCGCTGTTCTATCTGGACGCGGTGGCCTCGATCGGCGCCGAGCCGGTGCTGCCGGACGCGTGGGGCGTGGATCTCTGCGTGATCGGCGCGCAGAAGGCGATGGGCGGTCCGGCCGGGGTGTCGGCGGTGTCCGTGAGCGAACGGGCGTGGGCCCGGATGGCGGCGAACCCCGGGGCTCCGCGCCGGTCGTACCTGTCGCTCCTGGACTGGAAGGAGCGCTGGATCGACGGCGGCCGCCGGGCGCTGCCGCACGCGCCGGCCCAGCTGGAGATGCTGGCGCTGGAGGCGTGTGTGGAGCGGATCGAGGCGGACGGCCCGGACGTCGTGATGGCGCGGCACCGCGGGGCGGCGCTGGCCACCCGGGCGGGGGCCGTGGCGCTGGGCGGCGGTCTGGAGCCGTATGTGCACGAGGCCCGGGACGCCGCTCCGGTGGCGACGACGCTGCGGACGCCGTCCGGGGTCGAGGCGTCCGAGATCGTGGCCCGCGCGCTGGCGTCCGACCCCGCGCTGCCGCTGGCGGCCGGGGGCGGGGCGCTGGCCAAGGAGATGATCCGGGTCAACCACTACGGCAAGGACGCCACGGCCGGCGCGGTCCGCGGCAGCCTGGCGGCGCTGGGGGCCGCACTGGCGGAGAAGGGGCTGACGGTGGATGTGGAGGCGGCTCTGCGAGCCGTCGACGACATCATTGCAGCATGAATTCAGAGGTAATTCTGTAATTCTTTATCAGGTGCAGCTTTCCTTAAGCTTCTGCCCGCTTCTCCAGCTCCTAAACGCGGAGATTCCGTGAACCCGGAATGTGTTGTTCCGGCCACATTCCACGCAAGTTACATGGCTGTGACGCGTTCCACATCGCAGACGTTTTGTCCGGTATTAACCTAGCAAAAAGGGCGATTCGTTACGCCTGAGCGCCTCCACTCACGCCCGCGTGATAACACAGGCCGACAGTACACGTAACCCCTTCCGGCCATGCATTTTTCAATTTCTCTCGGTAAATTCAATTTGCATGACTGCCGCACAAGCAGACCTGCAAATCGACCGTCCGGCGACAGCCGACGGCGCCGCGCTGTGGCGCATCGCCCGCGACTCCGAGGCGCTCGACCTGAACTCGTCGTACAGCTATCTGCTGTGGTGCCGGGACTTCGCCGGCACATCCGCCGTCGCGCGTGACGAGCGCGGCGAACCGGTCGGCTTCGTCACCGGATACGTGCGGCCGGAGCGTCCGCACACCCTGCTCGTCTGGCAGGTGGCCGTGGACGGCGCCCACCGCGGACGCGGACTCGCCGCGTCCCTGCTGGACCAGCTCGCCGCACGCGTCCACCGCGAGCACGGCGTCACGAGCGTCGAGACCACCATCACCCCGGGCAACACGGCCTCCGAGCGCCTGTTCGCCTCCTTCGCCGAGCGCCACGGCGCCGCGCTGGAGCGCGAGGTGCTGTTCCCGGCGGGACTGTTCCCGGACGGGCCGCACGAGCCCGAAGTGCTGTACCGCATCGGCCCCCTCTCCCTCTGAACCCTCCCCCACCCCCACGAGGAGCGATTCGTCGTGACCATCACCCAGCCCGACCTCAGCGTCTTCGAGACCGTCGAGTCCGAGGTGCGCAGCTACTGCCGCGGCTGGCCCACTGTCTTCGACCGTGCGCGCGGCAGCCGCATGTACGACGAGGACGGCCACGAGTATCTGGACTTCTTCGCCGGTGCCGGATCACTGAACTACGGGCACAACAACCCCGTCCTGAAACGGGCGCTGATCGACTACCTGGAGCGCGACGGCGTCACGCACGGGCTCGACATGTCCACCAGCGCCAAGCGGGCCTTCCTGCAGACCTTCCAGGACCTGGTGCTGCGGCCCCGCGACCTGCCGTACAAGGTCATGTTCCCGGGCCCGACGGGCACCAACGCCGTCGAGTCCGCCCTGAAGCTGGCCCGCAAGGTCAAGGGCCGCGAGGCCATCGTGTCCTTCACCAACGCCTTCCACGGCATGTCGCTGGGCTCGCTGGCCGTCACCGGCAACGCCTTCAAGCGCGCCGGCGCCGGCGTCCCGCTGGTCCACGGCACGCCCATGCCGTTCGACAACTACTTCGACGGCACGGTCGAGGACTTCCTCTGGTTCGAGCGGCTCCTGGAGGACCAGGGGTCCGGCCTGAACAAGCCCGCGGCCGTGATCGTGGAGACCGTGCAGGGCGAGGGCGGCATCAACGTGGCCCGCCCCGAGTGGCTGCGCGCGCTCGCCGAGCTGTGCGAGCGCCAGGACATGCTGCTCATCGTCGACGACATCCAGATGGGCTGCGGCCGCACGGGTGCCTTCTTCTCGTTCGAGGAGGCGGGCATCACCCCGGACATCGTCACCGTGTCCAAGTCCATCAGCGGCTACGGCCTGCCCATGTCGCTGTGCCTGTTCAAGCCCGAGCTGGACATCTGGGAGCCCGGCGAGCACAACGGCACCTTCCGCGGCAACAACCCCGCCTTCGTCACGGCGACGGCGGCGCTGGAGTCGTACTGGGCCGACGGCTCGGCGATGGAGAAGCAGACCCGCACCCGCGGCGAGCAGGTCGAGCAGGGTTTGATCGCGATCTGCGAGGAGAACCTGCCCGAGGTCAAGGAGTACCGGGGCCGCGGCCTGGTGTGGGGCATGGAGTTCCACGACAAGGAGCGCGCCGGACGGGTCGCCCGCCGCGCCTTCGAGCTCGGGCTGCTCATCGAGACGTCCGGCCCCGAGAGCGAGGTCGTGAAGCTGCTGCCCGCGCTCACCATCACCCCGGAGGAGCTGGACGAGGGACTGAGCGTCCTCGCCCGCGCCGTCCGCGAGACCGCCTGACCGGTCCCCGGCAGAGAACACCACCACCTAGGAGGCATCGCAACACCGTGATCGTCCGTTCGTTCAAGGAGATCGAAGGCACCGACCGCCACGTGAAATCGGCGTCCGGCACCTGGGAGAGCAAGCGCATCGTCCTCGCCAAGGAGGGGGTCGGCTTCTCCGTGCACGAGACGATCCTGTACGCGGGCACGACGACCGACATGTGGTACGCCAACCACATCGAGGCCGTGGTCTGCACCAAGGGCGATGCCGAGCTGACCGACCGCGAGACCGGGGAGACGTACCACATCACCCCCGGCACCATGTACCTCCTCAACGGCCACGAGCGGCACACGCTCAAGGTCAAGGAGGACTTCCACTGCATCTGCGTGTTCAACCCGCCCGTGACCGGACGGGAGGACCACGACGAGAACGGCGTCTACCCGCTGCTCACCGAGGAGGTGTGAGTCACCGTGACCACGACCACGCACGTCACCGATCTCTACCCGACCCGCGGTGCCACCGAGGTGGCGACCCCGCGGCAGGACCCCGTCGTCTGGGGCTCCCCCGACACGCCCGGCCCGGTCTCGGCCACTGATCTGCAGGCCCTGGACCGCGACGGCTTCCTCGCCATCGACCAGCTGATCGGCCCGGACGAGGTCGCCGTCTACCAGCGCGAGCTGGAGCGCCTGGTGAACGACCCGGAGATCCGCGCGGACGAGCGCTCCATCGTGGAGCCGAAGTCCAAGGAGATCCGGTCCGTCTTCGAGGTGCACAGGATCAGCGAGGTGTTCGCGAACCTCGTGCGCGACGAGCGGGTCGTCGGCCGGGCCCGGCAGATCCTCGGCTCGGACGTCTACGTCCACCAGTCGCGGATCAACGTCAAGCCCGGCTTCGGGGCCAGCGGCTTCTACTGGCACTCCGACTTCGAGACCTGGCACGCCGAGGACGGCCTGCCGAACATGCGCACCATCTCGGTCTCGATCGCGCTGACGGAGAACCACGACACCAACGGCGGGCTGATGATCATGCCCGGCTCCCACAAGACCTTCCTCGGGTGTGCGGGAGAGACGCCGAAGGACAACTACAAGAAGTCGCTCCAGATGCAGGACGCGGGCACGCCGTCCGACGAGGCGCTGACCAAGATGGCGTCCGAGTACGGCATCAAGCTCTTCACGGGCAAGGCCGGTTCGGCGACCTGGTTCGACTGCAACTGCATGCACGGCTCCGGCGACAACATCACGCCGTTCCCGCGCAGCAACGTGTTCATCGTGTTCAACAGCGTGGAGAACGCCGCCGTGGAGCCGTTCGCGGCTCCGGTCAGGCGGCCGGAGTTCATCGGCGCGAGGGACTTCACCCCGGTGAGGTGTACTATATAGCGCCCGCGGCGTCGCGGGACGATTTTTTGTTTTTTTATGT